>PWGF01000040.1 GCA_003554375.1 Spirochaetaceae bacterium | reverse complement strand
GTGCGCGCCACCCAGGCCCGGCGCCGGCGCTCCGGCCCCGCGCCGGCGCAATCCGCCCGGAGCAGGCCCCCGATTCGCCCCGCGCACGCAATGCGCGCCCCGGCGCGCCTCCGGTCCCGCCGCGGCCCCGCACCCGGGGCTCCCGCCCCCACCCCGGTTCCGCGGCGGGACGCGCTTCGCGCCCTTGCGGGTCCCCGGCGCGGGGAAAACCCGGTACGCCAACCGGCTTCTCTCACAGCGTAGCGCGTTGACCCCCTGCCGCCGGAGCGCTACAGTTGAAGAGGAATGTGGACCGCGGCCCAGACGCGTGAAGTAGCACGACGCAGACTCAAGAAACACGCCGCGCATGAGGAGCTCATGGAGCAGCGGCGCGCGGCGGCGCGCGCGCATGCGGAGGAGCTCGCCCGCGAGATTGGCCGGGCCGACGAGTCGGTCGAACGGATCTGGGGGTTCGGCTCGGCCTTCGATACGCGGCTCGCCTTTCGCCGATCGTCCGACATCGACCTTGCCGTGGAGGGCGGGTCCACTCGCGCGTGGAAGATCAGCCGGCAGTCGCCGTGGAAGGTGGACTGGGTGGAGCTGTCCGATCAGCCGGAGTCGATGGTCAGGGCAATTGTCGAGTCGGGAGTAGTGCTCTATGAGCGACGCTGACCGCCTCCCGGGCCTCCGACCGGCGGTCATAACGGCGGAACTACAGGAGCCGCTCGACGAGCTTCGCCGATTCCGCCACCTGTTTCGCAATCTCTACAAATCGGAATTGAAGCCGGCCCGAGTCAAGGAAGTCTCCGCGCTCGCGGACTCCGTTGTCGGGCGCTTCACCCCATGTCACCGAAACTTCGTATCGTGGATCGACGAGCTTATCGCAGCAGAGGGATAAGAACACGGCTATAGGCTGGGCTGGGCCGGCGGGCCGGGGGCCGCCTCCTTCTCCGGTGCTTGCTGAGCCGCCGAGTTCTCTCGGCGCAGCCGGTACTGCAACGTGCTCACCGATACTCCAAACGATCGGCGGAACTCGCGCTCGCGGGTGCGCTCGTCTTCCACGTCCCGCGCTCGCTCGCGGTCGAAGGGCTCGTCGGTGAGCGCTTCGCTCACCCGGTTGCCGTCGGCGTCGTAGCCGTATTCCACGTTGCCCGCCCGCACAAGCCGATTCTGCTCGTCGTAGTGGTAGCGCTTCGTCGCCGACGAAACGAAGCCACCGGCGCTCCGGTCCGTCTTCGCTAGACATGCACCGCCTCCTCCCGGATCCGCGCCGCAAGTTCCCTTCTGAGAGCTTTGGTCGTTACGAGATCTATCGGGCAACCAAGCAGATCCTCGAGGGAGAAGAGCACGCCGAAATAGCGCTCGGACGTAGCGGGTCCGTCTACCCGCACCAAGATGTCGATATCGCTCGGCGGTCCGGCTTCATCGCGCACCACCGAGCCGAAAAGGGCCACGTCCTCCACGCCGAACCGGGCCCGGAGAACGAGCATGTGAGGCTGTATTGTCGATAGTGCGTCCCGCTTGGTCATGGAGCTACGATCCCTTCGGTGCGCCTGCAATCGCATTATCTCGTTTCCGGGAGCATTGGGCAAGAGACGAAGCTTCATGGCTGTTCCGACAGGTGGAACGGTTCCGCCGTGTTGTCTCGCAGAAGCTGGTCGCAGAGCCCGAGAGTGTAAGATTGGTGTCGAGAACAATCGCCATCTAGGGCCGTTCGGTTTCGTAGCGTTCGCGGCGGACCGCTTCGAAGCCTTCCGGGAGAGCGAAAGCGGCCGGTACCGGTGAGGGGCAGTCCGGTGTCACTGCCGGAAACTCGGAGTTGCGAAGCGTGAGCTTATCGCTGGTTTGGACGGATGACGACGTAACGGCCAGGCATATCACATCGTCGACGGTATCCGGTTCCGTGAGAAGCAGTACCGGGCGTCGTTTCGAGACGTTTCCGTCCGAATACGGAAACGGCAAGAGGACGACGTCACCCGGTTGATACGTCATTCCATACCTCGTCTTCTTCGTTTTTCCAGACCTTGTTCATGCTATCCTGTTGCGCACGAGCAACAACGGAGGTGAACTCACCATCAGCGCGGCGAGCCGCAACGAATTCAACGAAGTCCGAGATTTCGTCCACGAGCTCTTCAGGCAACCCTTCAATCCGTTTGATTATCTGCTCTCTGTTCGCCATAGCGGACCCTCTACCTGTTATCTCTACTATCCTATTGTACTCAGTTCGCCCCGATTCGGCCATCCAGCTACCGATGCACCTACCGCCCGCGCTCGTCGTAGCGGTAGCGCGCCTGCTCGCCCACATCGGCCCACCGCTCGGCCACGATTCGCCCGGCCGCCTCGTGCTCGTACGCGAGCCGGCTCCCTTCGCTCGCCGGGTCCTCGCTCTCCGCCAACCGGCCCGCCGTGTCGTAGGCAAACCGTAGCTCACGCCCTTCCGGGTCCGTGGCGCCGGGATAAGGCGGCAGGGGGTAAACGCATTCCTGATTGCCGGGCACGGGAGGGTCTCTCCAAGTGGCTGCATAGACGCCGGTGCCCCCACCTTGTAGCCGACTTGTGAGCGACTTGCCGAAGCCGCCGGGACGGAGTATCCTAGTCTCGAACAGTTGAAGAGCAGAGCTAGGCAGTAGTGACCCGATTTCTCATGTGAGTATGATGGGTGAAATCCGGTTTCAGAGTTCTCAGCGAGGTTACGCATATAGAGACCATCGCCTCCGGACGAGGAGTGTACATTCGCCGTTACCTGAAGCGCACATATGGCAGGGGGCATTGGCGCAAGCGAAAAGGGATTGCCACTGTCGAACTTCCGGACGGCTCAATCTGCGAAGCTGAGATCCATTGGTACGAAGCCCATGCCATAGGCCGTAGGGATTTCAAGATCAAGCGGGTGATTCCATGACCGACTTTGTTATCTGTATCAACAACGATGCTAATCCAGCGAGCCTCATCGTCGGAAAGGTGTATCGCAGACTCTCGGACCCGCCGGCGGAATCGCGCAACATGATCCGCATCATCGACGAAGACACCACCGAGTCCGAAGGATATCTCTATCCGGCATCACGGTTCGTCTCCGTGGAGTTGCCGGAGGAAGCGAAGCGCGCCCTCATGGCAGCGGAAACCTGACCAGGCTACGCCGCTACGGTAATCCGCTTCTCCCGTAGCGTGGCTCGTCGACCCCCCTGAAAAGCGCGGTCAAAGCATGCCCTGTTCCGGCGATGAAGTGCAGCTACGCCTTCTCCTGCCTGCAACCACCGTTACGTTTCATCATTTCGTCCTTCCGTATGTCATTGATTGTGTTGCCGCAGACGCTGTTTGCGTGTCACGTATCTTCCACGTAGGGGAGTGCAGTCATGCGTATAACGGGGTTGTGTCGGGGTACTGCTCCCACCACCAGGAATGCGGCAGGCGGCGTCATGGCGGTCCTGTCCGGAGTCGTTCTCTGTGCGCTGCTTGCTGCCGGTATTACCGGGCGATGTCTTTGCGTACAACTCGGGAGCGCCGCAGCGGTAGCGCGCTTCGTCGCCGACATCGGCCCAGGATGAGTCGGGCGTTTGACTCAGGATGCGAGTGGGGCTTTTACAAAACTCAGGAGCCCGGAGCTGAGTCGACGGGAGGTTCTGAGTGGATGCGACTTCTCAGTTCCTCGAGACTTTGGATCAACATCGGAATATCGTCGACGAAAAGAAGCCACCGACGCTCCGGTCCGTCTCCGCTAGACATGCACCGTCTCCTCCCGGATCCGCGCCGCGAGTTCCCTTCTGAGAGCTTTGGCCGTTACGAGATCTATCGGGCAACCAAGCAGATCCTCGAGGGAGAAGAGCACGCCGAAATAGCGCTCGGACGTAGCGGGTCGGCCGAACCGCACCAAGATGTCGATATCGCTGCGCGGTCCGGCTTCATCGCGAACCACCGAGCCGAAAAGAGCCACATCCTCTACGCCGAACCGGGCTCGGAGAACGGGCAGGTGAGGCTGTATCGTCGATAGTGCATCCCGCTTGGTCATGGAGCCACGATCCCTTCGGTGCGCCTGCAATTGCATTATCTCGTTTCCGGGAGCATTGGGCAAGAGACGAACCTTCATGGCTGGTTCCGACAGGTGGAACGGTTCCGCCGTGTTGTCTCGCAGAAGCTGGTCGGAGAGCCCGAGAGTGTAAGATTGGTGTCGAGAACAATCGCCATCTAGGGCCGTTCGGTTTCGTAGCGTTCGCGGCGGACCGC
>PWGF01000339.1 GCA_003554375.1 Spirochaetaceae bacterium | reverse complement strand
GCGGCTTGGGCGGCGCCGGCGGTGGAGGCCGGCAGCCCGTGGGTGCCGGCGGCGCTGGGACGGAGGGACGGCAGCCCGGCGGACGCGGCGAGCCCTCGAGCGCCGGGCCTCAGGGCCTGCTGGAGGAAGCCGATCCCGACCCGCGCAGCCAAGCTCTTTTCCAGGAGCTGCGTCGCGTCCGGCTCGAGCTGGCCCGCACGCGGAAGCTGCCACCCTATATGATATTCAACGACAAGACCCTTCGGGAGATGGTGCGTGGCGAGCCGACCTCCCGGGACGAGCTCCTTGAGATTCACGGGGTCGGTGAGCGCAAGGCGGAACGGCACGGCGAGACCTTTCTCTCCGCCATCCGCGCGTTCGAAGAATGAGGGAAGCTGAAACCGAGAAGGCAGGTAAGTATGATGCACACCAAGCACTCGATTCAACTGCAGCTCGAGGAGCTGGGGATTTCGCCGTCGGATACGGTGCTCGTCCACTCCTCTATGAAGTCGATCGGCGCAGTGGAAGGGGGCGGAGAAGCGGTCCTGGACGCGCTCGTCGAATACGTCTCGGAAGGGCTCGTTGTCTTCCCTACCCACACGTGGCGGCAGATAAACGCGGAGTACAACGTGTTCGACCCGCGGACGGAGCCGTCCTGCGTCGGGGCGCTCACTGAGATCTTCCGCCGCCGGAGTGACGCGGTCCGATCGTGGCATCCGACGCACTCGGTGGCGGCCGTCGGCGCGGACGCCGGACCGTTCACGTCGGCTGAGGAATGGTTCGACACGCCGTGCCCACGGCGTGGGTGCTGGGGGAAGCTCTATGACCGAGGCGCAAAGGTTCTCTTCATCGGCTGCGGCTTGCGGTGTAACACCCTGCTCCACGGGGTAGAGGAATGGTACGGCATCCCGAATCGCCTTACCGATCATCACGAGCCCCTCCAAATCCGCACGCCGGACGGAACCCTGCTGGATTGCCCGATGCGGCGTCACGAGAGCCCGGTGGGAGATATCTCCCGCCACTACGGAAAGATGGAAGGGCCGTTCTTCGCAACCGGCGTGGCGCGGCGAGGTCGAATCGGTGACGCGGACACGGTCGCGTGCGACGCGATAGGTATGGTCGATGTCACCTCAGCGTATCTCGGGCGAAACCCGGACCTATTCCTAGACGATAGTCCGCCATGAGGAGGCGGCGGCTATTCTTTGGGCAGCTCGAACAGGGGTGCAGACGTGCCGGAGGCCGCTCTTACCGCATCAACGATCTGACGGAATACGGAATAAGCTCGGTCAGCCGACTCGTACGTGCCGAGAACCTCATCGTCCGACACAACGTGGCGCTTCTGCGCGCTCACGTCCTTGACCCGAACGAGCTTATTGCCCTTCTGGGTTACAATCCACATACCGCCTCCGTCCGTTGTAGCCGTCTCTTCATCGTCGCTCATGAGCATGGACGTGATGAATGAGCTCATACACACTCCTATCTCTCCGCGCCTGGCGATGCGCAGCCATTGGGTTTCCCGGAGCCGCTACCCGACTCACCGCGCAAGACCGACGACGCAACCGACCGGTGGGCACGATTACAGCGCCAGTACCGCGCTCACGGAGCAAGACTGTCTTCGGCGAGCCGGCGCACGCCGGCGAGATGCTCGCGCCACGCCTGGGCGCTGTATTCCGGCCCCGGTGCAAACGGCGGGGTTTCCACGCACGCGTGGCCGTGGAAGCCAAGCCGTTCCATTCCCCGGAAGACCCGGGGCCAATCGACGTGCCCGTGGCCCGGAGCCAGATGCGAGTCCCGGTCACCTGCGTTGTCCGCCAGATGGACGGCGATCAAGCGTTCCCCCATTGCGTCAAAGAACTCCTCCACTGCTTCAGGCGATCCGCTCGCCACGAGAGCATGCCCGGTGTCGAGACAGAAGCCGACGTGTTTCGGTTCGGTCACGCGCGCGATGCGCTCGAAGTGCTCCGGCCGGGAGCCGAAGCGTCCCCCTGCTGGGCCGGGCAGCATGTTCTCCACGGCCAGTCGATAGTCGAGCTCGCGCAGAGTCGGCAGCAGCTCTTCGCAGCTCCGGGCAAGCTGCTCGACGTATCGGTCAAGCCCTTCAACGTCGACGCTGAGCCGGCTGCTGGTGGGATGAAGAATACCGATAGAAGAGCCAAACTCCACACTCGCCTCGATCCACTTCCTGATCTCTTCGACCGAGCGGCGCCGCTCCGTCTCATAGAAGTTGGCGAGGTCGTTCTGCGGCTCGAATATCAGATGGAAGGTAGGGACCTGGATGCCGGCGGCGCGAATGGCGCTAGCCCACGGCGAGAGATCCTCTCGTCTCGAGCGCGAGCCGAAGACGTTCGCCATCGCTTCGACCGCATGGATATCCGCCTCCCGGCAAACCTCCACAAAGCGTGACGGAACGTCACGCGGAAGATGCCCCGCGGCCGCCGAGAGGCCCCACGAGAGCTGACTGGTACGGGTGCTCATAGCTCGGCAGCGTACCGCATTTCGCGCTTTGAACCAACAGAGCGCGGGCTTGCCGAAGCTCCGCCTATGGTGGGGGAAGCGGAAGACCGCGAGGGGCGTGCCGGGCGGAGCGTGAGCGAGCCCGAAAAGCACGCCCCGGTGCCCGGAGGGCACGCGGGCTGGAGCGTGGGGGAGACTTCCCCCAACAATCCGTGCCTCACGTTCCGAGAGACGCGTGCTATCGTGGCGTTCGGGTGTTTGCCGCCTGCTCTCCTGATCCTCCCCGCCGTACGTGCGCTCCAAGGAGCGCCGCCAGCAACAGGACCGAGAGAATGGCGCCGACCGGAACCAGCCCGGCCCACCCGTAGACAGTAAATGCCACGACGGGGCTCGCAGCGGCAGCGATGTCGGAGACTGTGGAGATCCGCCCCATTTCCACTGAGCCCGCTGAGTTGGCTGCATGGTCGGCGGCGACCGCCATCGCAGCAGTTCGAAGCCCGCTCCCTAACACGAGATAGACGAGGAGGGCCAGAGCCGGCGTAATCCAGCCGGCCGACGCCACTGCCACGGCCGCGACCACGATCTGCAACAGGGAGGCGGCCTGAACGGTTCGGTATCGCCCCTTTTGATCGCTGATGTACCCAAAAAGCGGGCCCATCACCATCGTGCTGAACGATCGAACTCCGAGGAAGAATCCGGTCAGCGTTGCGGCGCCGAGCGCAACTGGAAGCTCTCCGGCAATACGGTCGGCAACAATCGCGCCGGTGAGATTCGCCAGCATTTCGGTGCTCATCGCTACGCCGAGGATTATGAGCCAAAGCGAGAGGACACCCTTCAGGCGTTCACGCCGGGACTCCGTGCCCGCCGGGCCCCGGTCGCTCGCGGTCCGGGACTCGGCCGGCTCGGCGTTCCGGCCGAGCTTCGCGGACCCGGCCTCACCGAGCCTCGCGCCCCGGCCAAGCTTCGCTCCGGTACCGAGCCGCACCCCTGCTACAGCCGTCGCGCCGACTCCCACCAGCGCGAACAGCACAAACGCGCTCCGCAGCCCCACCAGGTCGGTAATGAGGCCGCCGGCCAACACGCCTCCGCCCTGCCCACAGCGCACGATCGCCTGGAAGATTCCGACATTCCGCCCCCGGTCTTCGGAAGTCGAAGTCTCGATTGCGGTCATGTAACCGCCAATACGGAGTACCGACCAGCAAGCGCCCCAGAGGAGCCGAAGGAGAAGAAGCCAGCCGAACCCCCACGGCACCGCGTATCCGGCGGTGATCGCCGTCCCCACCAGCGCGGCGATTATGAGCTGCACGGTCGCCCGCCCGCTGTTGCGATGCGTATGCCGGAGCCGACCGGCGATCTCGTTCGTCACGATGCGGACGAAACGGTTGGCGGAGAGGAGTATGCCGACCTGCCAGACCGCCACCGCAAAATCCTGCGGGTGGGCCGGAAGCACGCCATAGAGAAGCGCGTCACCCAGTAGGGTGATCGCTACGACGGCGGAGATAAGTATGAAGTGCCCCCGGGAGGGGGAGTCTGCGTTTCCTTGCGTATCCAATCGGTAGCCTCATCGCGGACCGCAGAGCATGTCCGCCCTCCGGTACCCCGGGGAAGTGCCGGCCCGCTGGGAAGATGCCGGTACCCCGGGGACAGTACGAGCGCCCGAAGAGCTATGAGCACGCCCGGGACGCCGCAGTCCCCTAGCCTGCAACCGCCTCTTTTCGCTTCTACTGGCTGCGCCGGCCGTTCCCATCGCCCTCGGCGCTGCGGGCGGCGG
>PWGF01000207.1 GCA_003554375.1 Spirochaetaceae bacterium | reverse complement strand
GAAGTGTGGAACGATCCGGAAGACCGCGAGTTCTTCCAGAACGTTGGCGAGGAACTTGGGTTTGAAGCGGGGCCTGTTCCAACGACGGTGATTGGCGAGCGGTACTGGATCGGTTTCACGCAACAATATGAGCGAGAGATTGTCTCTACTGTAGAGGAGTGTTTTCGCAATGAGTGTCCGGAGCCCGGACCGGACAGCAAGGGGAGGGGGAGCCGGGACGAGCTTGTTCTGCCGCTCCTTGGCAGGATCGATCCGGCGAGCGTAGCGCCTGCCTTATCCACCATGCTCATCGCCGGCGTCGATGGTTTTAACCCGTGCTCACTCTGGGTGCTTACGATGCTCTTTGCGCTCGTGGCTTACGCAGGCAGTCGCGCAAAAACTGCCGTAGTCGGGACCACTTTCTTGGCGGTGACAGCCATCGTTTACGGTGCATTCATCGCCGGAGTATTCACCGTGTTGACGCTCGTTGAAAGACTCGGGTGGATTCGCCTCGTCACTGCGGTGCCGGCGTTCCTGTTCGGAGCGCTGAGTATCCGCGAATACTTCGCCGCCAGTGGCCGCCTCCGCACAACGCTGAGCGCTCAGCAGAAGCGCTCAATCGCCGGGCGGATGCGCGTTGCTCTGACGGGGAAACGCTCCTTAGCCGCAACGGTCGGGGCTACCGTGTTAATCGCCGCGGGCGTCGCCGTTGCCGAGCTTCCCTGCACTGCCGGCTTCCCCGTGGTTTGGAGCGGCCTCATGGCCCAGCAGGGAGTCAGCGGGCCGGCTTTCGGCGCATTGCTTGTGCTCTACGTGCTTGTGTACCTCCTCCTCGAACTTGTCGTGTTCACAGCCGCTGTATACGGCCTCGGCATCCGTCGCTTCACCGAGGGGTATGGACGCATAATCAAGCTAGTCGGTGGCACCCTTATGCTTGTGCTTGCAGTGGCGCTGGTCGCTCTACCCGAGGCGCTCACCAATCCGGCACGAACGCTCAAACTCTTCAGCATCGGGGTTGGCGGCGCCATCCTCATAGCGTTGGTACGAGCGCGGCTCATTTCGTCCCGTCAAAAGAACCCCACAAGTGGGGAATTGTAGTCTCCGGTTACGATCGAGTGTTGCAGGGGCAAACAAGTCGTGAGATAATCCGACGCACTCGAATCCTGAGCCCGCATTCTCCCAGACACCGGGAGGGCCTGATCCGTAGTCCCGACCAGGGGTCTCTGTAGGCGGCGGACGGCGGGCTTTTGCACGATTCCCGATTTATGAGCTAACCATACAATAAAGGGAACTCAGAGTGGTGAGAACGGAAGACACAATGAGCATGGACGAAAGCCAGGCAGCCCGGTTCGCACGCGCGGGGTGGACCGTATTCATTGCAGCAGCAGCCTCCGTTTTGCTCGCGTGGTTGCTGTTCTACCTGATCGACCTCCGGAACGCTTTCGGCTTGCGTGGCTGGATCATGGATCTCCCCGAAGAGTCGTTCTTCTTTGGCGTGGAGCCCTTCTTCTTCCAACACTGGTTCCGTAACGGCGGCCCAGCGGAAATCATCCAATGGCTCCTCCTCGGCGGTACAGCGCTTCTCAGCGGTTTCATCGCCGGACGCGCGTACGGCCGCTTCCGCGCCGTCGGGGCGTTCTGGCTTATTCTTGGAATAGGAATCGTCCTCATGCTTCTCGAGGATGCAGGCGATCCCCGCCACACGCTGCGGAGTTACGTCCAGGCGTTCATCGGTGAACGGGACCAGGGAACGTACGGCACTATCTTCGAAGCGCTCTACTTCTTGGTACTGGCCGCGTTCCCCATCTACGCCATTGCTCGGTACGGCCGGATTCTCGCCGGCGATAAGCGGGTGCGTAATCTCATAATCGTCGCGTTCGCCTGCTATTTCCTGGCAACCACGCTCTCCTTTGCCGGTAGCGCCTTTACCAACATCTTTGGGACGAACTTCTACACCGAGTTCGGCGGCCGGCTCCGCGAACTCTTCGTCGGCATCGGCGACGAGCACGTTGGCCCGTTCTGGGACAGCTGGGACGCTCAACAGCATTGGAGCTTCGTCTCGTTCTTCTTGATGGATAGCCTCGTGGAGGAATCCATAGAGGTTGTCGGCGCCGGGGCGTTCATGGGCGCCGCCCTGCTGGGGCTTTCGGGGGCAACTCCGCATCGAGGAAGACCACCTAGGAGTTGAAGAGACGCGCATTGCCGGCCGCCCAGGCGACCACGCGAATCCGATCCTGTGTACTCATAGGCGGTTTCTGCCCCTCCCTCCGCGGACTGGCGCAACCGCGGAGGTGGGTGTATCCTGGCCGCCATGGAACAGCTTTCAAGCCGGCTTGCCCTCGGAGTACCTGCTGCCGCTCTCATGCTTATGGTAATCCCCGGATGCGAGATTATCCGCCCCCACACGACGCGACTCCTCGGCGAAGCGCGAGTGAGCGCGCCGGACGTTCGGCCGCCGGAACTCACTCTTCCTGATGAGCCTCGCACCCAACTCGGCCCGCACGAGCACCTCGAGCAACTAGTCAACGCCGAGGCTCGTCATCGGTTCCCGCTGGAGCTCGTGCAGGAGTGGGCCGATCGGCCGCTTCCCGACTGGCAGGAAGAAGGGAAGGTCCAGGCGCCTCGTGTCCTGTTGGCTAAACTCATCCTTGGGGTGGATATTCCCGAAGTCAATGAGTATATCCAGGCGGCGGAGCCGTGGAGTGCTATCGGCTCCACATGGAGCCTTCGACCCAGAGGAGACTACGATTTCAGCTTGCCGCCTTTGACGGCGATTCTCTATCTCTTTGGGGAGGACTCGGAACGGCTCTATCCGGAAACCCGGGACCACTTGCTTGAAGTTCTCTTGAACCAGGAAGGCGACCAGTTCCAGACCACGGTCCCCGGCAGTATGGGGCTTGTTACGGAGACGGAGAACCATATTCTCATGACCGAGGGACCTCGCTACCTCAAAAACCAGTGGCTTGCAGAACGCGGTTCAGAAGATCCTGTACACGACAACAAGCAAAACGGGATGGAGGAGAAGCTCGTTTCGTTCCTGGAGGAAATGCACGAAGCAGGACCGTTCGAGTACAACTCGTATCCGTATCTCGGATATACGGTGATGGCAGTGGCGCTGCTCGAAGCTTTCGCGGAGCAGCCGGTGGCGGATGCAGCGCGCACATTTCTGGACGGGATCAACTGGGAATACGCGCTTGGTAGTTCTCATCTGCGCCGCTACGCGCCCTATCGTCGCCAGAGCCGCCGGAGGGACATAGCCGACCTGCACCAACATCCGCATACCTCGGTCATGGCCTCGTGGATGGCGTGGCGTGAGTTTAACGACCCTGCAACCAAGACTGCGCTCGACCGGGTGGCGGAGCTGGATACGAACCGCCACCACGCGTTTTTCGCCGCAATCATGCCGTACCGCCTGCCGGAGCCTACGGCCGAGTTCGTGGACACCGGAAGCGGTGACGCGTTCGTCCGGATCGCCCGTGGTCCGGGAGTGTCGCCGGAGATATACTCCCGCGGCAAAGGGTACATGATTTCCGCAGGAGGCACCGGCGACGGACGCGACGGCCAGATCGTGCCGCGTCCTACAACCGTGATGCTCAATGACGGGGCTCGCGATCTCGATGATGTAGTCCACATTGTACCGGCCAAAGAAGACTATCGGCAGTGGAACAACACCGGAGTAGCTCCTGGAGTTGCCGTTGGGCGTGGCCGCCTACACGTGCCGGGCGAATGGGATCCGGCGGCTCAAGCCGGCGAGTGGTACGTTTACGAGCGCGGAGACGTGTTCGTCGCTGCTGTAGAGCTCGACGGGGTGGCAGTGATCCAAGTGCTCGACCGTGCCGACGCCGTGGAAAAATGCACAACCGAGACAGAAGGTCGCCGGCAAGAGATCGCCGCGTGTATCGCCGTGACGCTCGCTCGCAAGAACAGCGAGTCGCCCCCGGCCGGCGGTCGCGTGGTCATGCTCGACGGAACCGAAGTGCAGTACGATGTCGATGCGCCGCTCGATACATGGGTAATCGCCGCCGTTGACGGCGTGGAGCAGGAGCGCTCCTTTGCCCGATGGCCGCGCAATACCGGAACGCTTCCGTAACGCGACCTCTGAGACCGAGCACCCCTCCCCGCCCCTATGCAAGCTCCTTGTGTTGACTTCTCCTTCTGTTCACTTCGTTGATTCAGCCGTCGGCGGGCCCGGCGGGTTAGCACGCGCGCGCAGACCGGCGATCGGGAGCCG
>PWGF01000080.1 GCA_003554375.1 Spirochaetaceae bacterium | reverse complement strand
GGCGGACGTGGTGCCGCCGGAGATCCTCGAGCGTTACCGTGTCTTCTCGCACGACGGCTCCGACGAGACTGAGCTGGTCGATCTGGGGGAAACGAGCCGCGGGACGCCGTGCACTGTGTGCCGGGAGTACTACCAAGCGGATTTCCGCATTGTGCTTGGCAACATCGAGCCGCACCAGTTCGCCGGCTTCTCAGGAGGTGTGAAGAGCGCGGTTATCGGCCTTGCCGGATACCGCACCATCAACACTCATCACGCGCTCATGATGGACCCGGAGGCTCGTATCGGAACATGTCAGGGGAATCCGGCTCGGGAGGATATCGAGGAGCTTGGTCGTTTGGTCCGCGTCGACTTCGCACTGAATCCGGTGTTGAACGACGACAAAGAGATAGTTTGCGTCTTCGCTGGTGATCCGGTGGAGGTAATGGCGCGGGGAGTCCCGGAGGCGGAGCGGATCAGTCTTGCTCCGGTGGAACAGGCCTTCGACGGCATTCTCGTGTCCCCGGGCGGACATCCGAAAGACATCAACGTATACCAGTCACAGAAAGCGCTTGGGCACGTAATTTCGGTAGCCCGCAGAGAGGCGCCGATCGCCATCTTTGCCGCGTGTCCGGAAGGCTCCGGGAGCGCTCGCTATGAACAGTGGGTAGCGGAGTGCCGTAGCCACGCGGACGTAATGGCGCGTTTCCGGCCTCAGGAGTTCCAGGTGGGCCCGCATAAGGCCTACCAGATCGCTCGCGACAGTGTCGACCGTACCGTGGTGTGGTATACCGAGATGCCGTCATACCTCACAACGAAACTACTCCTTCCGCAAGTGAGAACGCCACAAGAGGCCGCTGATGCAGTATGCAGGCAGGTTGCGCCGGGTGGTCGTATTGGGGTTGTTCCGATCGGAAACGCAACCATCCCGAGGCTGCGTGACTCGCGGGCCTAGAGTTGCGGGTTGGAGCTCTACCGGCTTCGCGGACGTACGTAGCTTCGGTCCTGTTGAGAAACAGAGCCGCCGCAGCGGGTCGGAAGCAGAGCGATTGGAGCACAGCGAGCGTAGCAGAGATAGGACCGCGGCCGAAGAGGCGGGAAGGACCCCCGCCCCTCGTTACCGCGGGTTGCCCTTAGAAGCGGCGATTTCGTGAGCGACCGCCGTCTGTCTTGGGCCGCGCCTCGTTGACGCGGAGGTTCCGTCCTTCGAATTCCCCCCCGTTCAGGGCCGCAATAGCAGCTTCCGCTGCGTCATCGTTTTCCATCTCCACGAAGCCGAAACCCCGGGAGCGTCCCGTATCGCGGTCCATAATAATATTGACCGACTTGATTTCTCCGTACTGGCTGAACAGTGAACGGAGACTATCTTCCTGCGTGTCGAAACTCAGGTTTCCGACATACAGATTCTTTGCCATAGCAGTTCCTTCTGCCGCCGTCCCACGGGCGGACTCTCCTTGATCCTCACAGCGTTCCATGCGCGAGGAGATGTTGATTCCAACTGCTTCCGGTGACGGGATTCCGAATGGGCGCTTTCGTTTAGAAGCGAAACGGGCCGCACAGACGGGTCACTGAAGCACCTTACCCTTTACTTATCGCATACTTTTGTTGGTTAGGGAAGTCTTTGTTGACAAATTCGGCGCAATTCGTTCGTGCCTGTCCGGGGCATGAGTGAGCTTTTCGTGTCCAATTCAGCTGTGGAGCAACGTACCGCCGGCGAGAGACGAACGCCATCTGACCTGCTGCACTATCGGGTTTGGCTCCGAAGCCGGCAGTCGGCACCTTACGCGACAGGGTGAGTCGCGGTGCTATCGCTGACGGTGTCTGAACCAGATGCCGTTCCGTCTCATCCGGCACACCGGTCATTGTGACGGCACCTCAATCATTGTGAGTCTGTCTCTTCGGGGATCTCAGTGGCTTGTTCCGGTTCTTCTTCCTCCGCAACGCTGTCTTCGTCAGCAGGAGCGTAACGCTCGTCCATAGGCCCTCCCGGGGACAGGTACTCCTGATAGGATGTGTCCTCGGTACCTCCTCCTTCGCGACGCTTCTTGCGTTTCTGCTCTTGCTTGCGCCGCTTTTCCAACTCACGGCGTCTCTTATCGCCTTTGTACGAACGTTTCGGCATCTGCGCTACTCCTTGTGTTCCGGTTAGCACGGGTACAACACAGCACGTAATCCCGCTGTGCGGTGAGTCCTCTTAGCGCAGTCCCCCGTGCGGACGGCGTAGGAGCGAGGCAGGAAACGCTCTCAGGAGGGGACTAACGCGTGCGCCCCAACTATCTCACAAAAGGGACCAAGAATGGAACCCATGTAACAGTCTCGGGTAGGGCGAACGCAGTTGAACACCAAACGAGAAGGGCGACGGCGGGTGGCCGGCCTTGGAGGCTTGTCGGGGCTCGTGGTGGTGGTGGCAAGCCATCTGCTTCCGCGAAAGAGCGAGCTGTATCCGCTTCAAGCCTGGAATGGGGGGGGGTACTCGTACTCTTTGCAGGCCCCGATAGTCGTGCCCCGTGGTAAACTCTTACGCGAGGAGATCCTGAAAATCCGGATTCCTCACGATATGGCGCTGAACTGTCTGAGAGGTAGGCAACACCTTCACACCGGTAGCCCGTGCCGCTTCAAGGGCGGCTCCGACGAGTGCCTCGGTTACCGCCTTCTCGTCCGCCCCTTCCGGAATATGGGTTTCGGTGAACTCCCACATCTCTCCTGAGGGCTTGGTGTAGAGTATGTAGGCTTCTTGTCCATTTACATCTGCTGTGAACTTTCCAGCCGCTTCATCGTGTGTCACATTCATAGGGATTCTCACTCCAACCTCAGTGCAATCATAAGCGTAGCATGTCTGTCGCCTCCGGTGCACCTTGGAAGAACGGCGCGTGCCGGCCCGGACGGATTCGCCCGAACCGCGGCCCCGGCTCCTCCGCCCCGGACAGGCGACGGTTTTCCCGCTCCTGAGATTCTAAGTCTACCCAAATTCGGCACTTTTGCAATCGTCCGCGCTTGCCGGCCTAGCTCTTAGACGTTGTCCGTCAAGAATCCCCCGTCGACCGGGACGGCTACGCCGGTGACGAACTGCGAGGCCTGGGGACTGGCCAAAAACACCGTGACGCCTTCGATATCCTCGAAACTCCCAAACCGCCCGAGAGGGGTCCTGCCGATGATCTCTCGTCCGCGCTCGGTGAGTTCTCCCGTAGACTCGTCGGCAATAAGGAGGTGCTTGTTCTGATGTCCGACAAAGAAACCTGGCGCAATGGCATTGACCCGTATGCCCGCCGGCGCGAACTCCTTTGCCGTGGCCACGGTCAGGTTCATGACTGCGCTCTTTGCCGCGTCGTAGGCCCATACTCCCGAGAGGGGCACGTAGCTTGACATGGAAGCTAGGTTGATGATCGCCGCCGGTTGTTCCTCAGACATCCAACGCCGGGCAAACACCTTTGTGGGGATCACCAGGCCGGCAAGAACATTTAGCTCAAAGACCGATCGGAAAGTCTCTACATCGAGCTCGGTGAACGCGGTCTTGCCCCGGTTTCCCCCGACGCCGTTGACGAGGAGGTTTGGTAAGCCCAGCGAATTCTCCGTGCGCGCGAGGGCATCGCTCACGGCGTCTTCCGTAGCAGTGTCCACAGTGAATCCATACACCCGGCCGTGTGCGCCGGCTCGCTCAGCGATCCGATCGGCAGCCTCATCTACCCGATGAGAAGTGCCCCGCCCCCAGAGTGCTACCTGGGCACCGGCCTTCGCCAGGGCTTCAGCCATGACGCTCGGCAGGGCACCTGCTCCTCCCGTAACGACGGCTCGAATGTCCGACAAGTCGAATAGCTGATTCAGATAGCTCATCTCGATACCTCCGTGAACGTGGTTAATCTATACCGCATCATCTCCGCCACACGGTGACGGATGGAACGATTTCACCCGAACCGCCGAAAAGCACGAAAGCTGCCGGCACCATGGCGACAATTCCGTGCCACGGGAAACAGCGAGTTGGACGAGCGGTCGTCAAGCGTAGGCAGTACTCACTGTTTGGGAATATATCGGAAATCGAAGATATGCACAACGGAGCGTCGCAGGTAGGCACGGTTGGGCGGGGACCCCACGCTTCGTCTTGGTTGCGCGGCAATTTCAGTTGAGGGCGGTAAACACTCGAGCAGAGCTCAGGCGACGGAAGGAAAGGGCGGAAATCGGATTTCCGGGGAGAGTGAAAGAAGCGGCGCGGTCGTTGCGACCGCGCCGTCGTTACGCCGTTCGCCAATCGAGGGCTC
>PWGF01000199.1 GCA_003554375.1 Spirochaetaceae bacterium | reverse complement strand
CACGCTTCTGGCAGCCGACCGCTCGATCCGGGCCGGCCGGGTGGAGCCGGTGTAGGCGCCTGCGGTGAGTGTGCGCCCGCGCTCAGCGCGACTATGCTTTGCCGACGAGCCTGCTTAGAAGCCGCGGCTCGTATGTGGTAATGGCGAACACGCCGAGCTCGAGCATGTGGTGCATCTCGTCCGGCGTGTTTACGGTCCATACCGAGACGGGGAGAAACCGTACGTGTGCGTACCACACCAATGCCTCGCGGCAGAGCCGGTAATCGATGTTGATGCCGCAGCATCCAGCGCGGATTGCGTCGCGGTAGGTTTCTTCCACGAAACGCTGGTACGCTGCGGTGCTTGGGACTTCGACGCATGGGCTTCCCGCGTTGAGAAGAACGCGCAGCTTCGGGTGCGCTGAGGTGATGGACTCCGCGCGCTCTCGGGGGCACCCTGAGATCACCACGCGCTCGCGAAGCTTCAGGTCATCGACCAGCTTCAGAACGGCCGGGATACTCTCATCGTCCTTGATGTCGAGGTTGACCATCACGTCGTAATCGCGGGCGAGCGCAAGCGCCTCACTCAGCAGCGGAACTCGTTCCGGCGATTCGTCTCCGTTGCGCTCTTCGGTCGCTTCGAGCTTTCGGAGCTCCTCGAGCGTAACCTGCCGCACCGACACCGCGCCGCGACTGTTCAACTCCACATGAGGGTCGTGGATGAGTACCGCTTCCTCGTCCTTCGTCGCCCGCACATCGATCTCGACGGAGTCCGCACCCGCCTCGACGCCTGCCACGATAGACGCCAACGAGTTCTCGGTTGTACGCTCGCACCCGGTGTGAGCTGTGATGAGGGCGCGGCCCGTTGCGGTTTGTGGATCTCGCATAGCGCCACCTCATTTCAGGCTCATCGTGAATCCTGTGGTCAGTCGCCGATAGAAATACCCGGAGAACAGGAGAATCGGGACCGTAGCCAGAAGACCGATAGCCATGAGCGGCCCCCAGAGCGTCACGTACTCGCCAATGTAGCGCGAGATCACCACCGGCAGCGTGAGCAAGTTGGGGCTGCGCACGAACACGAGCGCGAAGAGGAATTCGTTCCATGCGAGCACCAAGGCGAAAATCGAGGTGGCAACGACGCCGCTGCGCAACAGCGGCGCGACCACCGACATCACAAGTCTCCCGCGGCTGGCGCCGTCGATCCGGGCAGCCTCCTCGAATTCGATGGGGAGTGACCGAACGAATCCGAATACGATCCAGATCGAGTACGGGAGCGTGTATACCTGATATGAGATAATCAGCCCCAAGCGGGTGTTCATAAGCCCGATCTGGTCGAATACAGTGAAGAGCGGAACTGCCACGACGATGGGCGGCAGAATGCGCACTGCAAGTACCCACATGAGAAAGATCGAGTTGAGGCGCAGTGGGAACCGGTGCCTCGCCAGGGCATAGGCGGCGAAGAATGCCAGAATGATCGAAATTCCTACGGCGAATGCCGCTACGATCACCGAGTTGAAGAAGTTGAGCCAGATTCCGTCCCGAAAGACGGTAATGAAGTTCCCGAGTGTAAGCGTCTCCGGGAAGAGCGTCGGCTCGGGCCGGATAACCTCGCGCGGAGTTTTCAACGCTGTAACGAGCATCCAGTATATGGGTGCCAGAACCAGCAGGAGAATGAGCCCCAGTACGATCCAGGAGAGGATTCCTCTTTTCATCACGCCGCCTTGTTGCATCACGTTCTCTCCTTCAGGATGTTTCGGATGTAGAGCACGGCCAGAATCGAGACGAATAGCAGCACATATACGGATGCCGCGCTGGCCCGGCCGAGATTGAAGAAGCGAAATCCCTCATAGTAGATGAAATGCGATACTGTGCGCGTGGCGTTCGCCGGTCCTCCGCCGGTAAGCGCGTACACTTTGTCGAAGAGCCGGAAGGTGTCGATCGTACGGAGCATGAGCACCAGCAGGATCTGACTCCACAGAATCGGCAGAGTAATCCGGCGTACGATCTGCGAGTACCGTGCGCCGTCGATCGCGGCGGACTCGAAGTACTCCTTGGGGATGGAGTTGAGTCCGGCTTGCACTATCAGAAAGGCGAACGGCGTCCATTGCCACAGGTCTACGAGGACAATCGAATAGAGTGCGAGATCCGGGTTGATCAGCCATCCGATGGGCCACAGGCCAATCGTATCCAGCAGGTAGTTGAAGATCCCGATTTCGAAGTGGTACATGGTCTGCCAGATGGCGCAGATCACCATCGTCGAAATCATCATGGGGAAGACGATGATGATCATGCTCACCCGTTTACCCCGGAACTCGCCGTAGAAAAGCAGTGCGAGGATAACGCCGAGGGCGACTTCCGAGATGCTCGCCGTCGCTGTGAACACGACGGTGTTCCAAAACGAGACTTGAAACACCGACTCGCCGGCAATTCGAACGAAGTTTGTTAGGCCGACGAAATCTCTGGTCTCTCTGATGAAATCGACGCTGAACAGCGAATCGTAGAACACGTTGACGATCGGATAAACCGTGAGAAACACGACGACGAGAAACGCCGGCGCCAATGCGGCGTAGAAGAACAGGCTCTGTTTCAACCGGTCACGGGAGAACAGTCGGGCGCCGGCAGTGGGTGTCTTTTCCATATCTCAGCTCCGGGTGGCTTCAGAATAGTGCACGCTCAACAGGCGAACGGGGCACCTCGTACCCTGTTCGGAAGTAGCTACCGCAAGGAGCCGCCGCGCGACAGACGCGCGGCGGCTCGAAGACGACGAGATCGGTGCCCGTGTTACTCCATGATCTCGATGACTCGCTCTTGCGTCAGGTCCAGGGCCTCTTCGGCGTTGATGTCGCCGATGAGCGCTTGCTGGAGATGGTCACCGAGGACGTCCTCGATCTCGGCCCAGTAGTCAGTCCGTGGGCGCGCGACACCTTCTTGGAGCGCTTCGAGCTGTCCCGGGAACCAGTGATACTCCTCGACCAGCTCTTCCTCTTGGTGTGCGCTTACGGTCGTAGGAGCTTGGCCCGTCTCGGCGGCGAGCTCTGCTTGAACTTCGCCGCTTGTGATGAACCTCAGGAAATCGAAGGCTTCGTCGGGATGCTCCGCGGCCTCCGGGATGGCGAGGAGCCAGATACCCAGAAGCGGGGAGGGGGGCTCAACCTGAGCCGGCGGCGTGGTTACCTCGACCTGCCCGACGACCTCGGATACCTCCGGGTCCTCGAGGTCGCCGATCCAGCCGGGCCATACCTCGTTGGCGATTACTCCTCTGCCCGCCATGAGCGCGTCGGCCACCTGCGCGGACTCGTACGAGACAACGCCTTCCGGCGCGTACCGCGCAAGCTCGAGGAAGAACTCGACTGCTGCGAGTGCCTCCGGCGTGTCGAAGGCAGGCTCGCCATCGTCGTCGAGGACCTCGGCGCCGTGAGCGGCGAAAATCGGCATGAAACCGGTGACGATGGGATTGCCGGCTACACCGCGGAACAGGACGGGATCCTTATCGGGCTCGTGCTCGTCGATCTCCCGCGCGAGCCCCAGCGCGTCGTCCCACGTCGCTAGCTCCGGATAGCCGTACTGCTCCGCGATATCGTGACGATAGGCAAAGAGCGCCACGTTGCCGACGTACGGAAGCGCGTAGAGCGTACCGTCCTCATCGTAGGGATAGCGGCCGAGGGTGACGACGTTGTCAATGAGATCGTCGTCGATCTCGAGCCCTCGCTCCTCGTACATCGCGTCGAGGTCCCGGAGCCAGCCGGCTTCCTGCATCTGCGGCAAGAACGGATCGTCCACCATCACGATGTCGAACGCGCCCGTGTCTCCGCGGAGCTCGATTACTGTCTGCTCGAGGAGCTCCGGTCCGGAGAGCTCCAGGATCTCGAATGAGACATCCGGGTTCTCCTCGGTGTAGAGATCTGCCGCCAGATTAAGCGCATCTCCGAATGCGCCGTCGCGTCCGGCAATGGTAAGCTCGACCTCCTCCGGCTCGGCTTGCCCAGCCGAGAACGCCGGGACTGCGGCCAGTGCTGCAACAAGCAACACAGCTACAAAAACACGGCCTGTCATAATGTGCCTCCTTTCGTGGAATGCCTTGCATGGTCGATTGTAGCGTTGGAACGGTGCATTCCTAAAGGCGGGGACCGACGATGCTTGGATCGTCATTCTAGCTTATTAGGCTAACCCTGCGTAAGAGACTGTTCAGTCTTATACTGTGGATATGGCATCGCAAGCAGAAGGCAAAAGAGGCGTGCAGCGGCTCAAGAGACATGATCTAGTGATGGCGGTGTT
>PWGF01000012.1 GCA_003554375.1 Spirochaetaceae bacterium | reverse complement strand
GGACCGGAGGCGAGAGCCGGAGCCCGGAGTAGCGCGGTTGCGCTCGGGCCGCGCGGCGGGCCGAGCGCAATGCGCCCGGAAGCTCCGTACCTCCTCCGCGAGGGCGGACCGAGAAGCTTCCATTCGGGGTAGACCGGCTGTGTGCGGGCGAAGTGCTTCGGCTACTCTTGGGTCCGTCGGCCCATGACGTAATCGGGATGCCGGTGCGAGCGGTTGACATGGTGTGCGTACGGGAGTATATCCATATATGGAGGCGTATATGGAGCTTTCCAAGAAAACTACGATCCTTCTCTCGCCCCGAATGCATCGGCTCCTGAAAGATATTGCCCGGGCACGGCGCCGGAGTGTCGGCGAGTTGATCCGAGAGGCGTGCGAGGCTCAGTACGGAGTGAGCCCCGAATCGGTGGCGCGTGACGCGGTGGACAAGCTCGCGTCGCTCGAGCTGCCTGTGGGGACGGCGGAGGAGGTCAAGCGGCAATCGGTTCCAGCACCGGAGGATCTGCTGCCGTGATCCTCGTGGATGCCAACATATTCATGTACGCCGCGGGTGCTTCGCACCCCAATAAAACACCAAGTCTCCGGTTTCTCCACGAGGCGGCACGGATGGAGCACCACTGCTGCATCAACACTGAGGTGCTTCAGGAGATTCTCCACCGGTTTCGGGCAATCGACCGCTGGGAGGACGGCCGCGAGGTCTACTCCCTGGCAAAGAAGATCGTTCCGGCCGTTGAGCAGATCACGCCGGAGATGATGGACGAGACGGTCCGGCTCATGAACGCCTACCCGGCGCTGATGGCGCGTGACTGCCTCCACGCAGCGCACTGCATCCTCGGCGGCCTTGACGGAATCTGCAGCTTCGATACCGACTTCGACGCGATCGCGGAGATCCGGCGGATCGAGCCTGCGGGGTAGGGACGGTCCGGCGCGGACGAAGGCACGGGCGCCGGCAGCTTTGGGATGTCGATCCCCGCTATCAGCGCTCAGCCCGCCAATCGTTCAGTGCATCCCGCGTGTCTCTTGTAGTAAGCGGGCTCAGTTGCCGGGGGGTGTAGGCGGTAGTCGGCTCCCGTAGGACGATGGACATCCCGGCCACGCAGAGCTCCGGGAACGAGTCTGCGTGGTCAATGCGCACTTCGCCGCAGCATGAGTTGCGAAAACTCCACCAGATCCTCGGTGCGCGTGGTTATCACCGCGCGCACAACATCCATATCCAAGCCTTGGTATTCGTGGATGGCGACATTGCGGAAGCCAATCATCTTCCGCAAGCGCTCAGCGAGCTCCGCGGGGATCATGCCGGCGCGACTCAGAAGCGCAAAGCTCTCGGCGCTGTCGGTAGGGACCCCGAGCTTCCGGGTCTTCACGACATGATTGGCACAAGCGATTGCCTGCTCCCAGGCGCGCGTCACGTTCAACATGGCCGCGTCCTGACGGGTGTAATCGGTGTCGAAGTGGTCGCCGGCTTCCCGGTACTCCTCTCGCGCGCGAGCCACGCACCGCTGGATACTCTGGGCCTTGTTGATGACAACCTCGTTCATACCGCGTACGCCTTCCCGTCGGCGCGGACGCTCCGGAGAATCTCGGCGCGTTCCTCGTTGAGCTTCTGGTACAGCGTGAGTGTGATCATCTCGAACTCATCCACGGCACGCCGGTCGGCGACGAGGAGCGGAGTGCCGGTCGTCGCGATCGCGGTCCGAAACACTGTGGAAACGAGTCTGAGGTTGACCAGATCGACTTCGCGCCCGGCGACCGCCTCCAAATGGGCTTTCAGATCGCTCCCTACAAACGATCCGGTCTCCCGGGCGACGCGGTGGGGCAGCAGGACGGCGAGATCCAGGTCGCTGTCCGCTCGCGCGCTCCCGTCCGCGCACGAACCGAAGACATACACGGCCTGCACCAAAGGCAGGTGGTCGCGGATCGTAGCGACAATGGCGTCCATGCGCTCCATAGGTCGATCGCTCGGGCGGTGCGGCATAGCGCGCGGTATACCACAAACCGCGCGGCTCCGGCATCACGGTTGGCGCCGGCGGCCCGAAGGGCGCGCCGGCAGCGCAGGGGGCGGCGCAAGCTGCGGCGCGGGGGCGGCGAGGAGCGCTGAGCACCGCCGACAGGTCCGCGGCAGGACCGGAGGCGAGAGCCGGACGCCCGGCGCCGCCGCACAACCTGTCTGGGCCAAATGCATTTGCCCTGGGGCGGATAGAACGCGCCCTAGACATGATACTTACTATGAGTATATACTCAATGCGTGATAAAGAAGGCGAAGTTGTTTCGAAACGGAAGAAGCCAAGCCGTCAGGCTCCCAAAGGAGTTCCGTCTTCCGGGTGACGCAGTATACATCCGCCGGCGCGCGAATGCCCTACTCCTCTTTCCGGTCGAAGAGTCCTGGGACACGTTAATCGAGCGCACGCGCCATTTCACCGACGACTTCATGCATGAGCGTCATCAACCTCCGCTCCAAGACCGGCCGGAGCTCAGCGGATGAGGCTCATGCTCGATACCGACACGTGCATCTATATTATCAACGGACGCCCATCCCGGGGTTTCGAGCGCTTGAGAGCGTGTGAAATCGGTGACATCGGGTTATCGTCGGTTTCGCTCTTGGAACTGCGGTACGGGGCGGAGCGTAGCTCGAACCCGTCAGCCAATCATCGGGCGTTGGATGGCTTCACCGCACCGTTGGAAATAGCTTCGTACGACGAAGTCGCTGCCGGCGAGTACGGCGGTATTCGGTCTCACCTCGAACGACGCGGAGAGCTCATCGGCTCTATGGACCTGATGATCGCCGCTCATGCGAGGAGCCTCGGAGTAACCCTCGTCACCAATAATGTGGGAGAGTTCGGGCGGGTTCCGGGCCTCCGGCTCGACACGTGGACATGAACCGCGAAGGAGTCAATTGGCGAATATGAGTGCGGTGTTGGTGGCGCTTGCGGCGCTATTCTGGGGACTGTCAGGCGGGATCGGCGGCATTCTTATGGCCGAAGGTTGGGACGCGTTCGTCGTGTCTTTCTACCGGGGCGCGATAGGGCTGGTGTTTGTTCTCGTCTGGCTGGCGTTGCGTTCGCGCGGCAGCGGACTGGCAAGCCGCCGCTTATGGGCGTGGTCGGCGATTGCCGGGGTCGGCGTCGCCGGCAACTTCGCTTTCTATTTCGTCAGCATCTCGGAGGGCAGTGTCGCGGTTGCGGCGACGCTGATGTACTGCGCACCCGTGTTCGTCTACCTTGTGTCCTTCGTACTCAAGCTGGAACGCCCCACTCCGCTCAAGTGGGTCGCGATCGCCGTGGTAATGCTTGGCGTCGTCCTTCTCACACGCATCTATGACATTGGACCAGGCGGTGTCACGCTGATCGGCGCCGGGGCCGGCCTGCTTTCCGGGCTGTCATACGCGGTGTTCATTTTCGGCTTCAAGTACGCGGCGCCGCACGGAAGTCCGCAGGCGATTCTCGTGATTGCATTCTCGGCACTCGTGGCTATACTCATCTGGGCCGGCGATGCCGCACAGACCGTCTCCGTGCTAAACTCGCCGAGTTGGCCACTTTTCGCAGCCCTGGGGATTTTTGGCGCGGGACTGTCGTTTATCCTCTATGTCGTTGGCCTGAACCATACCGCTCCGGCCGTTGCCTCGATCGTGGCAATGGTTGAACCGGTCACCGCGTCCCTATTTGGCGTCATGGTCCTCGGTGAAACTCTCGTTGGCCCACAGATCTTCGGCGTCGGACTGATTCTGGTTACCGTAACTGTGCTGAGTGTATCTTCGAGCGCCCGATGGGCACCAAGCGGTCCCGGTCGCAACGCGGAGGTTTAGAAAGAAGAACCCCTGCGCGTTCCCGCCCTCTCCGGCGCATTTCCCCTCCACGCCACCGAAGCGCCTTTTCGGTTCAACGACGGCAGTGTACGCTATGCAAAAACGGACGGCACTACAACCGATTTGGGCGATGGCCGAATGTCGTTGGGATATGTCTTCGCCGTGGTTCCGCAAGAAATCCAACAACCGTAGAGAAATCATGCTGAACGGGCATAGGAGGCGGGGGGTACGATACCGGGTGTAGTTCGAAGGCCCGGCCGCAACGGGCGACGGTAGCCGGGCTGAAGGCGTGGGAGCAGCGGAGCGGAGCATTTCTAGAGGGCTTTCGGGGCTATGGGGGCGAACACTTGCACATGGCGCGGACATAGGCGCGGGCGTGCCAAGAGATCGCGCCGGCTGCGTGGAGCTGGTGCGCGGGCTGGGGCGCTTTCTTTGCGCAAGCGATACGGAGGGGCGCGAAGC
>PWGF01000469.1 GCA_003554375.1 Spirochaetaceae bacterium | reverse complement strand
TCCACCTCTGCGCCGGCTGCTTCCGCAAACGCGCCACTCCAAGCCGTGCTTGCTACCACGAACGGAGGAGAATTTCCCCCGTCGCTCTCGTTCGGTTGTCCGCCGCCGTCCGTGTCGCCTGCCGTTGCCAGGGGCGCGGCACCGAAGGCTAATAGTAGGGCAAACACCGCAGCGGCGGCGGCTGAGACGAGCTGAGTCCAGCAGCTCGCGTCACGTCGGTTGCAGAGTTTGCTTCTGCGCAATGCAGCCCTCCATGACATCTCAAGCGTTCTCATATTGTGCTCCTTTTCATACACACAAATCGGTAGACAGCTATTGTTGAGTGTATTTGTATTTTCTTGTATACATCTTAACGCATCTCTTTCTAGTTTCGTGGAACCGTTACCCTTCCACACCACAGACTCGCCCAAGCACGAGGCTTGCGGCTAAAATCAACGTTGAAGCCGCTGCGGCGCTCGCGCCGATCGGCAGATCGAGCAACACTGCGGCAAAGAAGCCCAACGTGCAGGCCAGTGCGCCGAAGAGGCCTGAGAGCAGCAGCGCTCCGGAAAGGGTCCTTGCGAAACGCAACGCTGCCATCCCCGGAAGGAGAATCCCCGCTTCCACCAGGAGAGCCCCAACGAGCCGCAGCGCCACCGCAATGCCCGCTCCTAGAAGCAGATACAGTACGCCGGTAATGTACTCCACCGGTACACCGAGCGCCTCAGCGCGCACACGGTCCATGAGGACCAATTGGATCTCCCGATATGCCACAACAAAGACGGTCACAATTACGATTCCGACGACAATAACCACAATCACATCGATCTGACGGAGCATGAGAATGTTGCCGGCAAAGACGCCGAAAACATCCATTGCACGAGCCCCTGTGGCGGCAAGCAACAGGAACGCCGCGGCAAGGGAACCGGTCATGAAGAAGCCGGAGATGGAGGCCGGCGACAGCGAAAGGCGATTTCCCAACGGCCCCATCAGCAGCGAACCGGTAAGGACAAGAACAAGGGCTCCGCCGGTAGGCGAGAAGCCCAGGCTAATCCCGGCTGCCGCACCCAGCAACCCCATATGCATGAGCATGAAACGCATTGCCGTGAGATGCAGCGACACAACTACTACGCCCAACAAGGAGAACGTCGCTCCGGCCACAACCATGCCAACCAAAGCGTACCGTACGACGGCGATGGAGAGTGTTGCGGACAATTCGGCAATCATCCGGTGCCTCCGCTGTGCGATAGATCATGCACTTGACCTGCCTCCACGCGAAGAAATCGGTCAAAAGCTCGCCCCGGAAGCTGCTCGTGCGTCACCATAACCGTCGTTAAGCCGAAAGCTCTGTGTAACTCGGTGATTCGCTCCAGAAGGTCCTGCTTTGCCTCGCTATCCAAATATGTTGTCGGCTCGTCGAGCAGCAACAACGACGGTTCGCGCGCAAGCGCTTGTGCCAGAGCGGCGCGCTGCCGCTGGCCGCCGGACAAGCGACGGAGATCACGCTCGGCGAGGTCGGCCATGCCGACCATCTCCAGAAGCTCGTATACCTGGGCCCGGTCGGCTCGGTGCGGTCGCCGCACCCAGGCAAAGTGCTTGCCCCACCGGCCAAGCAGAACCGCGTCGAATACCGTCACGGGAACCGCCGGCGGAGTCTGTATCTGAGGGAGGTAAGCCATGTGCAGGCGGCACGCGGCAAAGTCACGCGTCGACGCAATCGCTCTCCCGAACATGCGAACCGTGCCGCCCCACGGCTTGAGCAGCCCCAGAATCGTCTTGAGTATTGTGCTCTTCCCGGCACCGTTCGGTCCGAGAAGCGTAACCAGCTCTCCAGCCCGGATACGAAAGGAGACGGAACTGATCACTTCGCGGGCGGCGTAACCGCATCTGACGTCCAAGAACTCGACCACAGGCTCGCCGGGATAGTGCCGTCCAATGCCGCGGTCCACCGTTTCCTGCCGCTCCACGTTCCGGTCGTCTTCGCTCTCTACTGCTACCGATCGGCCTCTTTCCGAGCCCGAATCCGATCCCGCCCTGGAGCTTGATCCCGGGCACTTCCTATCCATGGCGCTCTGCGCTCCCGCGATCTGCCGTATCCGGTTCGGTACGATTCGAAGCGGCGGGCCCGAAGGTTCCGCCCAAGGCTTCATAGATCTCGTCCGTACCTGCTATCATCAGTCGCCCAACAACCCCGCGCCGCGACAAGAGCTCTCCGGCCCATCGGTTCACTTCGTCGGCTGCCCCCTGGAGAACAATCACCTTGATGCACACGTCACGTTCCAGATGAAGCTGTAGGTTGGCGCTGATCCGCAGTGAAGGATATGTGGACAGCGTGACCTGCGGAATCCGAGTTCCGTACCGATAGATCAACGAGACGATCCCCGCGACCTCTCGCGTATCTCCCGGTTCCGCTCCGGCACGACGTATCAGCTCTTCGCGAACCACCGACCGTAACGCTTCCGAACGGTTGGGGAACCCTTCCAAAGCGGTGAATCGGTCTAACAGCTCCACGAGTGACTTGTCCATGGAGACGCCGAATCGAATGGTATCGGACATTGTGAGTCCCTCCTGAACGGCAGCTTGCACAGGAGAGTAACACGTTTTTTGTGATTTGTGCTACTGTGTGATGCCCGAAGAGTAACCGGAGTAGAAACTACAGCTCGTATTCCCGTTGCCCTCCCGCGTTGCCGTCGGTGTCTGTCGCGGCTTGCGGAGCAGTCTTACTCGCGGTACCGTAACACCATGGAACACACTGAACACGGCGTTACCATCGAGCTTGTTGGCGGTGACATTACAAAGCAGCCGGACATCGATGCCGTTGTCAATGCGGCAAATGCTCAGCTACGGACAGGGGGCGGGGTCGCCGGTGCCATTCACCGTGCAGCCGGCCCGGAGCTGGAGCAGGAGACAGGCCCGCTTGCTCCCATCCGCCCGGGTCAGGCAGTGATCACCGGCGGGCACCAGTTGCCGAACAAGCACATAATCCATTGCTTGGGGCCGGTATACGGAAGTGACAAGCCCGCAGACAAGCTTCTGGCGGATTGCTATCGGAATGCTCTGGCACGGGCCGAGGAGAACGGGCTCTCCTCCGTGGCCTTTCCCGCCCTCTCAACCGGTGCGTTCGGCTATCCCATGCAAGAAGCAGCGGAAGTTGCCCTGAAGACCGTATTGGACCAGACGGCTCAGCTCGAGTCCGTTCGTCTGATCCGGTTCGTGCTCTTCGGCCGCGACGCGCTCCACGCTCACGAAGAGGCGTTGCGCAAGCTTCGCGATTAGCACCCGCTCTGTTTCTCCGAGCGCCGGTCGGAGGGCCGGTCCGCGGGAAGGGGGCGAAGAGCGGATAAGAACGCCCGGGAGACCTGGGACGAGGCCTCAAAGACGGCTCACAGCCGATTGACAAAGGAATCGCCGCTTGCTACAAATTCATGAGTTCACAAGCGTGCGACCGTCGTATAACGGCTATTACCCCAGCCTTCCAAGCTGGAGATGTGGGTTCGATTCCCATCGGTCGCTTTCTAAGTAAGTGCATAGTGGTGATTTACTGATGCCGCCGGAAACGGTACACCGGCTGTGAGTCGGTGTTCGGTCGCTGGGATTATCGGTGTGCCTCCGGGATAGGGGGGTGCACCATGACGCATTCAAATCAAGTCGACGATAGCGTAGGAAACCGTGCCGGTGAGCGGGCTAGCCTGTCGCAAACCATCGAAATAGAACGACAGCGTATTGTCTGGACCATATCGGCTATGGAAACCACGGGCACGGTGGAAGGCCTTGAAGCGTTAGCGCGCGTGCTCGCTGAAACGGACGTTGCCGACTTCGCCGCTCGGGTTTGGAAGCTAGCTCGCGAGAAGCGGCGGTAGGGGTGAGGGGATGGTAGACTCAGAGCTATGCGCGAGCACGGAAGACCCATAGTGGTAGAGGGAGCGACCACCCACCCTTTGTCGCCGGTTGATACCGCCGGGGCCGGCCTCGATGAATCGTGGGTACAACGACTCCTTGAGTCAAATCCGGAGTGTCTGCCAATCGCGGAGATTGAACCGGCTTTCTCCGGTTCTCTTTCGCTATGTAGGGAGCTCCCCACAGGCGCGGGGGCAGCGGACAACGTCTTCATTAACTCGCTCGGGCTTATCTCGATCGCCGAGTGTAAGCTCTGGCGAAACCCGGAGGCGAGACGGAGAGTAGTGGCGCAAGTGCTGGACTATGCCAAAGAGCTCGCGCGATGGAGCTATGAAGATTTCGAGCACGCGGTACTCGGAGCAAGAAATGACGGCTCGAAGTCGTTG
>PWGF01000144.1 GCA_003554375.1 Spirochaetaceae bacterium | reverse complement strand
GTTGAGCTTGAGCCGGTGGCAGGAACGGGGTCACTGGAACTCCAGGCAGAGTGGAACACCGATCAGGTGATCGATCCATCCGTAGAGATCGTCATTACGGACTCAAGCGATCAACAGACGAGCCATGCGCCTTATGTGGAGCCCGGAATGGCGACGCTTTCGGTGTCTGAGCTCGATTCGGGCTACTATCGCGTTCAGGTTCGGCTCTACGACGGCGACGACGAGGTTGCCGGTGCTGTGGAAGCGATGCGAATCGTTGCAGACCTGAGTTCCGAGATCCGAATCGACTTTGACGCTCTGAACAAGGTCGGAGAGCGGATCGAGGTCACTGGCGAGGCGTTTATGATCGCCTGGAACCCGCCGGCCGAGAGTACGCCCGACTCGTATCAAGTCTACGTTCGAGAGCGAGGCGAATACGAGTGGAACCCGCTCGAGGTCGTATCGGCGGACCCCTCGCCGGGCCTGACGATAACTCAGGAGATGCTCGACTACGGGGCTTGGGAGTTTGCCGTCGCCTCGCAGCACGATGACGGATCGGAATCGGATCTCCACAGCTCAATGGCAGACGACGCCATACCGGAAACCGGATGGTACGTGCAATGGGAGGGGTGACGGTAGCCGCGCCGGCACGCGGGTCGGGTAGTCTTCGGGTGACAGTATCAATGCAATGCTCGGCCGCGGCCAGGGCGGTGCCGGATCGATGCGTGTCGCGACCGGGCCTCACGGTCTACGGGGAACCTTTTACCTTAGCAATCCTAACAGGTATTCCCCGTAACCGGAGTTTCTGAGCGGCTCTGCGGCTGCTCGGAGGCCGTCGCGGCTCAGGTAGCCCATAACATACGCGATCTCTTCCGGGCACGACACTTTGAGCCCCTGCCGGTCTTCGATCGTCTTGACGAACAGCGTCGCGTCGACCAGCGAGTCGTGGGTGCCGGTGTCAAGCCAGGCGAAACCCCGGCCCATGAGCTGGACGGTCAAGGATCCGTTGCGGAGATAGTGCCGGTTTACGTCAGTTATCTCCAGCTCTCCGCGCTCCGAGGGGTTGAGGGCTTTTGCCACCTCTATCACGGAGTTGTCGTAGAAGTATATGCCGACCACCGCGTACGAGGACTTCGGGACGCGCGGCTTCTCTTCGAGCGAGAGTACGGTCCCGTGGTCGTCGAATTCTACGACACCGTAGCGTTCGGGGTCTCGGACGTAGTACCCGAATACGCGTGCTCCGGTTTCCAGTCGAGCTGCCTCCTGGAGCAGCTCCGGAAGCGCGTGTCCGTAGAAGATGTTGTCTCCAAGCACGAGGCAGACGCTGTCGAGACCGATGAAGTCCTCACCGATTATAAAAGCCTCGGCCAAACCTCGCGGTTCCGGTTGCTCGGCGTACTCGATCGAGATGCCGAAGCGGGAGCCCGTTCCCAGGAGCTCCCTGAAGCGGGGGAGTTCCGTGGGCGTGGAAATGACGAGGATCTCACGAATACCCGCCAACATGAGGTTCGACAGCGGGTAGTAGATCATCGGTTTGTCGTAGACCGGAAGAAGCTGCTTGCAGACTACTTGGGTTGCCGGATAGAGACGAGTCCCGTGCCCCCCGGCGAGTATAATGCCCTTCATCGAGATCCTCCTACGGCCGTCCCGGGTCGGACTCCGTCAGCTTGATCGGAGTCAAGGATCCCGAGTTACAGCGACCGGACGGTACGCGTCGCCCCGGAAGGGCGACCCCAACGGGTCTTCGGCCCGCGCCATAGCGCGTAGCCACTTCGCGTAGCCACCCTATTATACTGCCGTTCTGCCGGAGGGCGAAGCGTTCGCGGTCAGAAGTCAAGACGGATGCGTTCGCTTGCCGACGTACGGCGCACCGGCGGCCGACGCGGCCGGTTACCGTCGCCGAGGGCTGGGGCACGCGGAAGCCGGCTGTCTGCGGGTTGGCAGGTGCCGGTGGGCCGTGCACCTGCGCCCTGTAGGCCGCCCTGGCGACGCCTCGGGATCGGCGGAGCTCAGCTCGACAAGCCCTGCAGAAAAAGGCTACGGCCGGTGCGCTTTCGAATGAGAAGAAGAACGAGCGGCGTAAGGAGTACGATGCTATAGAGTCCGGCGGCGATCCAGAATTGCGCGGATCCCGGCTCGGTTAGGCTTGAACCAAGGAAGACCATAACGAGAAGCACCGGACCATTGCCCAGCACGGAGGCCAGGAAGAACTGCGTGCGAGTAATCCGAGTAACGCCGGCGACGTAGTTCTGCAACTCGTATGGGAGGCTGGGCAACAGGCGCAGATAGAAGAACACAAGGAAGGCATGGCGATTGATCAGGTTCACGTATCGTTGCACTCTGGTATTGCCGACCCTCGACTCGACCCATTTCCGGCCGAGACGGCGAGATACGGAAAACGGAATGAGGCTGGCGAAGATCGTGGTGAAGTACGCCATGAGAAGACCGGGCACGGTCCCGAAGGCAAGACCGGCCGCGATGGTCATGACGGACGCTGCGTACGGGACGAACACCGCACCTAGGTAGAGTGCGATCCATATGAGCGGCGAAAAGGGCCCGAAACCGAGTACGAACTGCGTCACGAGCGCCGGATCCAAGAGCTGGGCGTTCGAAGCTGCGACAATGCCTGTGAAGACGATCGCTACCAGAACCAGCCGGAACAGGGCTCTTCTGATGATTCCGTGCTTGTCGGCATGAGTCCTGAAGGCCTGCGCGGCACGGATGATAGCGAGCTCCCGGCGTTTTAGTTTCCGGCCGGTGACTACCCCCGGAGCAAGGTGGACCGTCGTTCGTTCCTTGGTACGCGTCATTCGGCGAAGTATAGCAGCCACCGTGGTAGAGCGGAAGGCGCAGCTTGGTGTATAGTACGATACCCACATCGCAATCGAGCTGCGTGTCGATGGAAGCCATTGCTGCGGCTGATTGGGGGGCGCACCGATGTAGGGCCCGCGTCCCGGCGACTGCGGGCTACGGCGCTGTTGTACTCCGGCACTGCCGGAACTCCTCCGGCAGTTCGATTGCGCAGGAGGGGTATGGATGACGAAGAACATCAGAACTCGGAAAAGGGCAGTTCTCTCCATATGCGTATTGTTGGCGGGCGCGACCGTTATGTCGCCCGCCGAGGGTTTCGACGTCCGCATCGTCGGCCACGCTGACGTCCCTGAGTGGATCCGTGAGGCTGACGGGTTGCATGTCGTAGGCGTGCCGGAGCCGTTTGGGGATGCCGATTGGCTACGGGAAGCCGATACCGTAGATCGGCTTGATGTAAGAGATGCGGAGAACGACGCGGAGCAGGAAGAAGCCCCGGACGAGGATCTCGAGCGAACTGCCGCACCGCGGGTCTATGGGCCGGTGGAAGATGATGCGGTGGCGCTTCTAGCAGGTCCTGAAGAAGGCGAGTATCTCGAGATGCGCGTCAGCGGAACGATCTATGACGTGGAGCATGTGGTGCTTGCATGGGATGAAGAGACGAACTCTCTGGTAGAGATCGAGGTGCTCAATCGCATCGAGCTGATTCGGGATGGGTCACTATTGCTGAAGACGTACTTCCCGGAGGGGATCCCACGGGAGAAGATTCGGTGGTATGACGCTGAGGGCAAGCTCTATCGCCATCTTGTGCAGGAAGCCGGTATCGGCGATCGGGTGTGGACTTACCGGGAAGGAGGGCCCTGACGGCGCCCGTTGGCCCCGGCGAGGCGGGCCGGCGCGGCGGGCGCGGATGACTCTATGAACGACGTACGAACCGAGCGTTTCGACGCGAAGCCTGTACTCCTGTTGGTGACGGTAGTCACGATCACCTTCCTCGCTCGGATGCTGCTCTCTCCGCTCTTGCTTCAGATACGGGCACACTATGGTTTGACGCATGCGGAAGGAGGTAGCCTATTCCTGGTGCTGTCGGTCGGCTACAGCGTGAGTGTCCTGCTCTCCGGGTTCGTAGCCGAGCGGTTGCACCACCGCGGCACTGTGCTTGCTTCTGCCTTTTGTGGTAGCCGGTGCGCTTGCCCTGATCGGGACCGGACCACCATTCGCGCTGTTTCTGGTGGGGATTGCGCTCGCGGGGGTTGGTGCCGGGCTCTACGGTCCTTCCGGAATCGCAATGCTGACCGGAGTGGCGCAGTCGCAGCATTGGGGAAGGGCGCTGGCTCTCCATGAGATGGGCCCTATCCTCGGTTTCTTCGGGGCTCCGGTGTTGGCGAACCTTGCACTCCGATTCGGAGATTGGCGGGTTCCGTTCTTAGTAGTAGCCGGGGCGAGCGTGATCGCGGGAGCGCTGTTTCTGGTGGGGATCGCGCTCGCGGGGGTTGGTG
>PWGF01000444.1 GCA_003554375.1 Spirochaetaceae bacterium | reverse complement strand
GTCGAGATCCGGGCGTCGACCGGAACGATCATTCCCTCCTCCGCAGGCTCCCACGCATCGGCGCCCGCAGCGCGAACCTCGACCTGTCCTTCGAATTCCGTTATCACCACGGCAAGCTCGTTCTCTTGTGCGGACACCGTCACCGCGCCGATCAGCAGAAGCGCCGCGGCAACAGCCGCCATCAAGCCAAGAGAAGGCTTGGCTTTCCAGATTGCGCCGCGCTCCCGATTGCCTATCGCTCCAAATCCACCGTTGTTCCTCATAGCTCACTCCCTACTCGCGTTTTCTGTTCTGCTCCGGTTCGCATCAAACCATGTGGCTGCCGGTTTTTTGCTGCCCACTGTCAACGAACGCAGGCGGACCAACACGCAGCTAGATGCGGGCTACCCCGTGTCCCCCGAGCACCCCGAGTGCCGAACTCCCGGGGTATCCTCGCAGGCTTAGAAGCTCAACGTACCCTGAACTTGCCCCCGGACTTGCGTATCCTGCTCCGGGCGAGTTCGAACACCGATGCGGGCTGCTGCTCCGAAATCCGAGGTCAACCGGAGGCCGGTTCGTGCTCCCAACTCTATGCCTTGGAACGGTTCATCGGCAGCGAAGTCCGAGCCGAAGATGCCGGCTCCGTATACTCCAAGCTCCGTGTTCTGCGCGAAGACGGACTCCTGACTCAAAGGAGAAAAGGGCCGGAACCGGTAGTTGACTCGACCAAAAACGAGATCCTCCGGCCGTTGTACAGTCAGGAGCCCAGTGCTCCGCGGATTCACCGGCGTGAAGCCGACGAAAGGATCAACGTCGCCGGAACCGAAATAGCCGTCCACGGTAAGCGCCGAGTTCAACACCTGCTCGAGGAAGAGCTCCAGCTCGGCAGACGCTGCAAGTCCTATGCCACTGTCCGTATCTTGATCGACCGTACGCTCCTCCCACGACAAGGCGACTCGTCCGTCCCAGTAGAGTGACCCGACAATAGGCCCGTCAATCCCCAAGTAGCCATACCGGGTATCCACGCGTTCCGTGTCGTCGTTATCACGCATGTCGAGCTGGAAGAGTCCGCCCAGAAGCACGCTCTGGCCGCCGGCGAGATCGGGTAGCGTTATGTCCGAAAGCGCGACCAGACGCGGAGCACCCCATAGCTCGTCTTCATCATCGAGCGCAGCAATGTCTGCGCTACTCATGACAACGCTCGATCCATCCTGAAGCAAGAGCCCAGTGAAGGCGCCGCCCACGCGTACAGAGACGCCGGGCAGGCTTACGTCCACCGTAGCGCCGTCGGCGCGATGGTTGAAGACTAACCCGCTTGGCTCTCTTACCTGGATGCGACCGGCCTCCGCTTCCAGTACCGATCGTGCGCCGAACGCCCCCGGCACCAAAAACTGAAGGGCCAGAATGTCAAGGTCCGGAGTTGCCTCCAGTTCCTGGTCCACGCCGACTCCACCTTCCGCCGTGAAGGTCAAGCTCGATTCGGCACCGAGACTTGCGCGACCACGTCCCCACAGCGAAAGCAGAGCTTGCAGACCGAGATCATCCTCGGTCCCCGTTTGCGCATCCAGCGACAACGTGCCACCGAAATCTCCATCCAGCTGCGCGCCGAGGCTCCCTCCCCCGACCAGCCCCAGCACCACCGCCAGCGCCACAACGGAAACAAGCCTCCGGCACCTCCGGCCCGAGCCGGCGCCATTCTCAATAGAAAAAAGCAATCCAAAAGAGCGTTGAGTCATGCCTCCTCCCCAAATATCGATAGTAACCGCCCCACGATGCGGAGCGCTCGTTCTCCGGAGAGCTGTTGTCCTGGATACCGTTCACCCTGGACGATTTCCCGATAGGCCAACTCACGCGTCGCATATCGCGGCCCGGGAAAGAGGAAGTACCAGACCCCTCCGGAGATCTCGTGCGCCAGCATGAGCATGTGTGAGAACTCCCCAAGGCTCGTCACCTCTGCCTCATCCAGCTCTTTCAGACCACGCTCCGCCAACGTCCGTAACGCTTCACTCTCATCCGCGTCAGGAGACACCAATCCCGCGGATGCCGCTGCCAGATAAGCAGCGCTGCCTGCGCGCAGCTCTTCCTGCTCATAGACAGTTTCAATGCGTTCCGCGGACTGCGCGCCCACGCCAATCGCGAGAGACGTGCACAAAACTACCACCATTGTTATTCGTACTCTCATGTTTATACCTCGACTGATTTGACATCATATCACATCGATCTAGGCGCGACAACGCAGTGTTTGGATTTCCCATATTTGGCTGTCGACTGCCCTTTGCTCCGATCCGGACAAAGCCGGAGGGAAACGGCGGCGCAGTCGCAGCTACCCTGCCGGTTGGAACGCGCGCATATCTGGAAATCCGGGATAACCGGCTGAGGCGGAAATGGGGCAAGGGGAACAGATTCGAGTCTACATCTTCGCCTGGCTCATCGCCGCCACTCCGCTTGCGATTCTTCGGTTGAAGATGGCGTATACCACCAAAACCGGAACCGTGGCGATCGCCAGGGCAGCGAACTGGAGGTCGTAGGAAGGCGTCATCGGATTAGCAAACGCGAAGACACCCGGGGGAAGCGGCCGCGTGCGGCCGGTGGTCAGAATGAAGCCGAGCAGGAACTCGTTCCAAGTGGCCAGACCGGTAACGATTCCTGCAGTGGTGAGAACAGGCGTCGACATCGGCCCAACAATCGACCTGAGAGTCCGGAAGCGGCTTGCTCCGTCCATGTATGCGGACTCGATGAGCGTGTTCGGAATGCGCCGAACGTATACGGTCACCAGCAAGAGCGCCATCGGCATGTGGATCGCCGAATAGGAGAGTATCACACCCAAACGGGACGCCTCTCCGGTAAGCCCGACCTGCCGCAGGAAGATGAACAGCGGGATGAGAATCGAATGCGTGGATATCAAGAGCCCGCCCCCGATCAACGCCAGGAACACCGCGGACAGCCGCCGGAACCGCATTTTAGAGAATGCGTAGGCCGCCATGAGGCTGAACGTAAGGACGATGGCGAGCGTAGCGGAAGTGTAGACCACACTGTTCGCGAAAAGCCGCCCAAGGTTGGCAAGTCGCCACGCGACACGGAAGTTTTCGATATGGAGCTCGGTCGGCAGCGCAATTGCACTGGCGATGATCTCCTGATTGGACTTGAACGCCGAGGTGAACAGCCAGAAAAGCGGATAGATCGTGAGCACCGTATAGACGCCGAAAACCGTATAGCCGATCGCTCTGCCGATGATTCGGCTGTCGAACGTCCAGGCGCCCCCTCGGTAAGCCTGTTTCGGTGACTGTGTCTGGTGGAAGCTTCGTGTACTCATGCTCATGTCCCTATTCCTCCGTGGCCACCCAGTTGTAAATCAGCTTGGCGATGCCGATGATGCTGATACTCAGGGCCATGATCACGTTCGATATCGCACTTCCGAAGGCGTAGTGCCGCGGCTGGAATGCCGCATGGTACATGTACGTCGGCAGCACCAGATTGAAGTTGGCGATCCCCTGACCTTCGTTCGGGGCGAGCGCAAAGAACAGATCGAAGCCTTTGAAGCTCCCGGAGATCGCAAGCACCGTGTTGATCAGAATGACCCCGGCGAGCGCCGGCACTACGATGCGCCCGAACATCTGGATCTCGTTTGCTCCGTCGATCTGGGCTGCCTCCAACATCGAGGTGTCCATCGACTGCAGATTCGCCCGGAACACGATCAGATAGAAGCCGGTGTAGATCCACAACAGCGCGATCGCTATAGGGATCATCGCCGTGTGCTCGTAGCGAAACCACCTGAACGTGAAACCCGGATCCGCGGTCACGATCCGCACCAGCTCGGTCGCTGCTCCCCGGACTCCAAAGAAGTTCCGGAACAACAGGCCAACGACGACAAGCGAAATCGCCTGCGGCAAGAAGACCATGGCTTGGAAGAAATTGCCTCCGCGGACCGTCCCACGAAACAGCAAATATGCCAGAGCGAATCCCAGCGGAATCTGCCCAAAGACGCTGACCCCGACTACGATGAAGCTATTGCGAAAGCCGATCCAAAAGCGCGGATCGTCCAGCATCCTTCGATATTGCTGCAACCCCTCGATGCGGAACACATCGCCGGGGCGAAAGTTATACTCAGTGAAGCCCAGGACAACCGAGAAGACAACCGGATATCCGACGACGCTGAGAAACAGGACAACCGCCGGTGCCACCATCGCAAAGTAGAACCCGGCCTCTCTCCATCGCGAGCTATATGCAGACATAGCGTGAGATCCCTCCCGCCCGCGGCATGGCACCGCCGACAACCGGATGGCCGGCGACGCCGCCACACGGTTCGACGGG
>PWGF01000208.1 GCA_003554375.1 Spirochaetaceae bacterium | reverse complement strand
TGCGCAAGGCCGAAGGCGGGAGGTTTCCCGGAGCACGCCCGAGCCCCCGGAATATCGTAGCGATCTGCTCCGTCGGGCGGTTTTGGATCATCGCGGTCTTCTTCGTGCTGGCGGTGGGGCTGGAAATTGGCGTGTACTCGATGCTGCCTACGTTTCTCGTAGAAGAACGAGGTCTGGCCGAGGCCACGACGAATACTCTGGTTGGAGCTTCACGTCTTTCGGCGTTGGTTCTGGTTTTTACCTCGGGATGGCTTGCGGATCGTATTGGAGCTAAACGGCTGATCCGTGTCGTGGCGCTGGCGGCGGGACTGGCTACGGTTACGATCGGCCTTGGCCACGGGATCCCCTTGTTGGTGGCGGTGGTGCTCCAGCCGATGCTGGTTGCTGCGTTCTTTCCGGCAGGTCTGATCGAGCTTTCGCACGTAGCGCCCGCGCAAAACCGGAACTTGGCGATTGCGCTCGTGATCCCGGTGGCAAACTTGTTCGGTGCGGGGGCTGTTCCGACAATTCTCGGGTATGTAGCAGAACTCGGGCTGTTCGGCGCCGGGTTTGTCGTGCTGGGTATCCTCATGCCTGCCGCCACGGTGCTCCTTCGGTGGCTGCCGGAAGAGCGCCCGCGTGAAGTGACGCCGGCGGCGGAGTCGTGCGGCGCTTCGTGATATATTGGGGCGGAGTTAAGGAGGAAAGATGACGGATTTGGTTGTTCCGGTTGTAGCAGTCTTGAGTGTTTTCGTGTTCTTCCCCGTTGTCGTTGTGGGCGGCATATTGGGAGGACGTTTCACAAAGATGAAGCGAGAGGAGCTTGAGCTCCGTGAGCGCGAGCTCGCCGTTGAGCAGAGCCGCCTTGCTTTGGAGGAAGAAAGACAGAGGGATGTGCGAGGGCTTTCCCGGGAGCAATCGAGCTATGGGCGTGATTGGTAATCGCGCCGAAAGCGGGCGAGGACCTGGCAGCCTGAACGGAGTGTTCAGGGGGGGCGGACGAGCACGGCACGTGTCGCACGGCCTTGACTCCGTGCGGCGCCGCGCCGCATGGTGCTTCTGATCTTCGAACCGACCGACTGGAACGCGGTGTGACTACGAACCGTCAATGGGATTCTCCGACAGCCGGTAATAGGGGACACAACGATGCATCGGGGGAGAAGAGCCATCTCCTCTTGAGGGCCGGTTCGGACGACGACCTCGCGCAGAAGCGGCTGGGATTGTTTGTCTCCGGCTTCAGGTGGAGCGGCTCCAGCGCCGTGGCTGACTGGCTCCGTGACTTCGAGCGTTTTGCCGGGTTCCCCGGCAGCAAGCGAGCGTACGGCGAGGTGCGTGCGCTCAACTACGGCGTGCGGAATCTGGCTCGGACGGCGGAGTCTTACTGTCTGTGCGGCGAGCAGCTCGGAAGATACGCGCTGTGCCCGGATCGGCGACTGCGGTCCCGGATCCTGGGACGTGCGTTGAACCTTGAGCGTGCCGGGCTTGGCCTGGTGCTGCGGAGCATGGATTTGGCCTTTACGGTAGTGGCGCGAGCCGGCGTCACCCCGCCTTTCTCTCGCTATCCCGATCTCCTGCACAGTCAGCTTGGCCGGGATTTTCGCGGTGACGAAGCATATTTGCATGCGGTTGCGGAGTTCGCCGGCACGCTGCGCCGATTCGTACGGAAGAACCGCCGAACTCGAGCCCGGAGCGGACCGGCCGTAGCATCTGCGCGCGCAGCTGATGATCCGGGGGTGCGACGTACCGCGTCACGGCTCGTTGCGCTATTCTATGACCGGTTGGTCGCCGCCCGGGGCCGGTTGCCTGTCTTCGATAACGTTTTCTCAGGGCAGTATCCTGGTCTATTCGACTTGATATCGCCTGAGATCTTCCGGCAGCAGGTTATCCTGTTCGTGACACGCGATCCCCGCGACCAGTTCGTGGAGCTGGTTCGCTACAGCCCGAAGAACTTCGCCTTTCAGGTGAAACGGTTCGTAGCGCAGTATCGCCGCGACCGCGAACGGGCAGCGCGATTTGTGGGAAGCCGGACAGACAACTGGGTACGGTTCGTGCGAATGTTGCCGTTTGAAGCGTTTGTGGCTTCGGCTCATGGCGAGCGTGAGGCGCTTGCCGAGGAGCTTGCGCGCTTCTGGGCGCACTCCGGGATCCAAGGGTGCTGGAGCCCGAAGCGCTTTAAAGCAAGCCGATCTATGCAGAACATCGGGGTTTGGAAGAGTGCGGGGCTCCGCCGGCAGGTTAGGTACATCACGCAGGAGCTCTCGGAGTACCTGCGCCCCGAGGCGGACTGAAGAGAGTGTGGTTATGCTGAGAGTTTTGGCGCTTGCGTGGCGGAATTTTGCTCGGAACCTACGACGATATCGCGTGCTTCTGCTCGCGCTGACTATCGTGGTTGCGGTGCTGGTCAGCGTTGTAGGGGTCGCGTCCGGGCTCCAGGACTCGCTGCGAGAAAAGGCGGCGCGCTATTTCGCCGGTGATATTGCCGTCCTGGGCTTCGCTGAGGGGGTGCATCCGCGTATCGATCATCCCGAGGAGGTTGTCTCGGCTATCCAGGAGCTTGGCGTCCGCACCCGCGGCTATACGAGCCGAAGTATGTACTATGAGATGGATGCGACGGTGTTTCACGGCGGTTACTACGTCCGGCAGCGCCGATTGGTCGGCTCGGAGTGGGAGCTCGAACGTCCGGTTCTTGAGACGTTTGACTTTGTCGCCGGCGGCGTGCCGGAGGACGATGACCGGGAAGGGGTACTGATTTCGGACGAGACTGCCGCGCGCATTGGTGCCGGAGTTGGGGACGAGGTGTTGATCCAGGGCACCACAGAGGCCGGGCAAGCGAACACCGTTAGGCTGACAGTGCGCGGAGTGTTCGCGGAATCGAGTTTCTTCGGCTACACGGCGTATATGCCCCGGGAGGTGCTCAACGAGCTTCGCGGAGCGCCTCCGGACCGGGTGAACGAAATCGGCGTGTACCTCGGCAACCCGGAACGGGACGAATTCCGGGCTGCACAAGAGCTGACTGCCGCGCTCGGCGAGCGGCTTCCGACGTATCCCGTGCTACGGGATCGCGACATGCGGGATGAGATCCGGGAACAGGATTGGGAGGAGCGGCACTACGGCGTCATTACACTCAACGCTCAGCTCGCCGAGATCAACGATCTGGTCGAGGCTTTGGGCATTCTTGCCGGCGTTATCGTGGTGCTGTTTCTGGGAATCATTGTGATCGGCGTCGGGAACACGTACTCGATGGTGGTTCACGAGCGAACGCGGGAGATCGGGACGCTGCGCGCGCTCGGGATGCAGCGTGTTCGTACTGTCGGCATCTTCTTGGTCGAAGCCTTCTATCTGGGGGCCCTGGGGCTGGTCTTCGGCGGAGCGCTCGGCATGGGGCTCCTGGAATCGGTGCGACGGCTGTTCGACTTCTCCGGATACGCGTGGGCAGAGGTCTTCCTGGTACAAGGGCGCATTCAGTGGGCGCTCCCTTCGGAGTGGCTGGTGGTCATCGGGGCTGCCGTTGTCGTCACGTGCGTGCTCGGTGCGGTGAAGCCGGCTGTCGGAGCAGGGCGTCTCAATCCGGTGGAAGCGCTGCGAGAAGAGTAACGCGCCGCGGCAAACGCAGTTGGACCGGTACGGATCTCCGGCGGCGGCCGGAAGACGACGAAACGTGTACTCACGCCGTCTCACCACGCCACCACGGGGCGCAGGCAAGCGCCAAGGGTGGGCGCTTGCCGCGCTTTCGGCCGCAATGTCCAACTGCGTTTGCCCTGAGTGCCGCGCTGATTGTTTTTCAAGTCCTGAAGTGATAGCTTTAGCCCGTGTTGACTGGCCTCGCTCTCCGCAACTTGGTGCGGAACCGGAAGCGACTCGTTCCAATGGTGATCATTCTGGCGGTCGCTTTCGCAGTGATGATTCTGGGTAACGGCATACTTGCCACCTCGCGCGATGCTCTCTATGAGACGTATGCAGGGAACGTTGCGGCGGATGTGAGCGTCGCGGCGGCGCCGGAGGGCTCGCCGTTTACCATTTTCGGCGCGGAGACGCTGCTTGTGGGTGAGTATATCGTTCCGCCGACTCTGATTCGATTCAACGAGCTACAATCGTACGCTGCGGACCTGCCGGGGGTCAGAGAGACCACTCCGGTGGTCAGCGCGCTCGCGCGTGTGGAGCTTGCAGGCCGAAGGAGGGACCAGACGCTCTTCGGGGTGGATTTCCGCAGTTATCAGCGGGTTTTCGACGATCTGGAGATCGTCGAAGGTGAGTTCCCCGATTCCGGTGAGCGCGGAATTCTCGTCCAGGAAAGCTGGGGAAGCGAACTTGTCGGAGAACGGGCCATCT
>PWGF01000441.1 GCA_003554375.1 Spirochaetaceae bacterium | reverse complement strand
TAGAAGGCCGCAAGGTCCAGAAGATCGTCACCAGGATGCTCCGTCGAAGCCTGACGCTCCTTCTCAGCCTCGACTTTCTCCTGGGCTTCGTCGAAACGGCCCGGAACCGAGCTATCCTCCGCTATGAGCAGGGTCTGTACTCGACCTTCGTACGCTGCCTTCAGGATCCCCTCTATATCGGCGGACCTGTGTGCGTTGTCCGCCTCGCGAACTCGGAGAAGGTGACGCTGTAGCTCTTGGGTTTTGTGTTCCGAGGCGATCTGCGAGGCGCGCCGGTGTAGCTCTTCCTGCGACATAGCTGCGATGCTTCCGTGTACCGACTCCGGCAGTACGTGCTTCGCCTTGGTGATCTTCCGGAAATGAGAAGTGATATACTCGACCCCAGCCGGGATGACCGGTTCCTCGAACCCGGCCATTGTCTCACGCAGCACCTCATCTACGCGCTGAAGGAACTCAACGATGCGCTTTTTGATGTCCTCCTCGCCGGGGCCATGCCCAAACCTCGGCACGAGCCCACCGGGGGTGTTGAGATGGCGTTCCAGTTCAGCCTGCGCGAAGATCTGGGGAACGGTCGGGAATCCACGCTCCGGAGTGACCTCGAAGAACCTTACCGGATCACCGCGGTACAAGCGAACCCGTTTCTGGTCGAGTCCCAGCACATAGTATGATTGGCCTTTGGAAAGTGATGCCAATACAGGCTTCAGATAGAACCGGGATCCTACGTATATCCGCTCCGGCGGCGTCGTCCAAAGTGAGATGGCCGCGTAGTGATTGGAGCTGACGTGAGCCGTAAAGCCTGCTGCGGCGGGAACCCACGGGACGTGTCCGTTGTTCAACTCCTCGCGAAGCGGCGCCAAGAGCTGTTCGACTTCCGACTCATCCCTATGGCCTTGCTTCTGTAGAGTGTCCTGGACGTCGGACAACAGATTCTTATAGCGGATCACGTTTTCCTGTCGTCTAGGAGCTTTTACGCTCGGTGTCTGAAGCGGCATGCTTACCGATACGCATATCTCATCCTCTTGATTCACGAGTTCTCTAGGGCTCTCCGGTGTCAACACGTTTCCCATAATCCTATGACCTCCCCTTTGGCAGTCGCCTACCTTTGGTAGTCATCTAGAAGTTACAAACCTGCCGTGCCCGGTTCAAGGCGGCGCTGCTCCGCTCTCAGGCTGAACTCCGAACTCTCCCCGCCTCCGAGCGCCGGTAGCAAATCAGCTGACAAATACCGCCCGCATCAGGTCGCGTGTCGCGCCGGCATCATCCAGAGAGGCAGTCTCGCGAATGCTGTGCATCGCCAGAATAGGCACGCCCACGTCAACGGTCGCGATGCCGGTCCGCGACCAGACGTAGGGACCAACGGTGCTTCCGGTGCGCATGTCGGCCCGGTTCGCGAGGTATTGCAGCGGTACGCCGGCCCGCTGGGCTGTATCGATAATCTGCGCAGCAGCCGTGTCCGTGGTGGCGTATCGGAGAGCTGCATTGAGTTTGAGCGCCGGGCCCTCACCAAGAACCGGCGCGTAGTGCTCGTCGTACTTCCCAGGGAAATTCGGATGTAACGCGTGCGCGGCGTCGTTGGATACGAGAAAGGACCGAGGCGTCGCTCGGGCAACAGCGTCCGGTGCGGAGTCCCGCGCCGAGACGATGCGTTGCAGAAGCGACTCAAGGAAGGAAGAATTGGCCCCGGCGCCGGTGAGGCTTCCTACTTCTTCGTTATCGAACAGAACCGCAACCTGAGTGGCGGCCGAGCCCTGTGACTCAACGATCGCCCGTAAGACTGACCAGGCTCCGGCCAAGTTGTCGATGCGACCGGAGGTGAAGAGGTTCCCTCCCCCTCCCATTGCTTGGGCCGGAACCGGGTTCCAAAGGAGAAGATCCGCCGCCAACAGAGTACTTGGCTCTTCGCCCAGCTCGTGGGCAACATACTCTACGAGCGGGACGGCATCGTTCGGGAATACGTCCGTTGCCGCCCCCGGCGCTTCTCGCGCGGATTCGGTAGCGGAATTCCCTCCGTTTGGGGGCTGATCGGGACCGGTAAGGTTGAGAAGAGCCGGCAAATGCTCATGCTTGTTGTACTCGAACCCACTGTTCACATCACGGTTGAGGTGGATTGCAACGTTCGGGATAATGGCCACCGGACGGCGAGCAGCCAGAAGTCGGCTCTCGATCTCCCCGTGCCTACGGACGAGCACACGCCCGGCTATTGAAAGGTCCCGATCCAGCCAGGTGGACACGATAGGGCCACCGTAGACTTCGACCGGAACCCGGAAACCGCCTTGCGCAGACTTCGCGCCCCTCAACTTGAGCTTCAGCGCCGGGCTGTCAGTGTGTGCAGCCGCGATACGAAATCCAGCATCCGCTTCCGTTTGCTTACCGACACGGAATGCGACCAACGCCCCTCCGTTGCGTATGACGTAATGCTTGGCGCCGGCCGACAGCGCCCACTGCTCGGTCTCGTGAAGCTGGACAAAGCCATGCTCCTCCAAGACTCTGGCCGCATTCCGGACTGCATGGAATGCGGTTGGCGATTGTGACAGATATTGCAGAAGATCATCCGTCCCCGCAGGCGTTTCGCCGCCCGTTGCCGCTTCAAACGGTCTTTGCGCATTCGAGCTCATAGAAGCAGATTAGTCTCCAGCGTTTCGGAACGCAAGTAGATTCACCACCCTTTTCCTTCGCCGCTCTTCCGGCCGCAGCGTGCAACCGCGTTTGCCCTGCTGGTCCTACGAGATTCGCTTGCGTTCAGCCGGCGCTCATGGTAGGCAAAAGCATGCCGATAGCGGATCTGCACGAGGATATTGCCTACAACGTACTTGCCGAAGGGCGTGACTACCTCAGCGGTAACAGCGCGATTCGGGCGCGCGAACGGGGGACGGATATCGAGAAGCGGGCCGGGCGCGCGATGCTCGGGCTCCCCGAGTGGCGGGAGGGCGGAGTCGGCCTGATCGGTGCGACGCTTTTCGTGCCGCCTCGGCGCTTTGCCCGGCAGGGTGAGCCCAGCTACGTGCACCCGTCGGGTGCGTATGAGCTCGCCCGGGCCCAACTGGCCGTTTACGAACGCTGGGAACGGGAGTCGGGAGCGGTCCGGATTCTGCGCTCGCGGTTAGATCTAGAGGAGCTTCTGGCACAGCATCGGACTAACGACAGCACGGATGCGCCGATCGGGCTTGTACTCATCATGGAGAATGCTGAGCCCGTCCGAACGCCGGACGATGTGGCGCTCTTCTGGGAGCTGGGTGTACGCATCATAGGCCCCGCATGGAAACGGAATCGCTATGCCGGCGGGACCGGCGAGCCCGGCCCTCTGACCGCCGACGGGCGTGAGCTTCTGGCACGCATGCGCGACGCCGGGCTTATTCTCGATATGACGCATTTCGCCGATCAAGCTGCCGCCGACGCGCTGAAGGTTTTCGACGGGCCCATTCTGGCTTCTCACGCCAACTCACGTCGTACCTTAAACAGCGACCGTCAACTGCCCGACTTCGTGTTGCAGGAGATCGGACGGCGTGGAGGCGTCGCCGGGCAGCTTCTCGCGTCATGGGGGCTCTCTTCAGAAGGAGGGCAGGCGCGCCCCGGAACTGAAGCCGGCTCCGGTTCCGGCGAGTATGTGCCGGTGTCGCTGGCCGCTGCGGCGGCTGCCGCCCACACGGTCATCGACGTCTCCGGCCGGTCGGATACCATCGCACTCGGAAGCGATTTTGACGGAGGTTTCGGATCGGAGCTCGCGCCGGCGGAAATGGATACAGTGGCGGACATGCGAAAACTCAGAGGCTTCTTCTCCGGCGCCGGTTTCTCCGACGCCGAGATTGAAGGCTACTTGTGGGGCAACGCAATACGGTTCTTGAGGCGAGCGTTACCGTAGCGATTTCTTTGAGGCGATTCCCGGAGACCGTAAGAACTATTGTGTGCATGTATTGTATGGTGCACAGTAGCTGCGCTGTCGGGCGTAAGAAGGCGAAAGATGTTTACATGATCGTACTATTTCAGGTTCGGTGTTACTGACTCGGAGCTTGTCATCCGGCTGAGCTTGCCACCCGGGCTTCCGGACCCGCTAGCGACACCGGCCGGGTTAGCGGCGCCCGTGCGATACGACGCCGTACGGCGTTAGCTCCCTACCCGCTTCGGCGGTTGAGAGGAGTTATTGACAGGAGGGCGTCGGCCGGGTACGGTACGGGTACCTGAGCAGGAAGCGTAGCTCAAGTAGGGGCGGTTAGCTCAGCTGGTTAGAGCGCCTGCCTTACAAGCAGGAGGTCACTGGTTCAACTCCAGTACCGCCCAATTCGCCTCTTCCAAACGTAGTTGAACGGCTTCGGCCAAAACGTTGACCGGTCTCGCGCATCTTCGTCTTCCGTTCCCGGCGATATGCAAGGCCGCGATAGGCTGCCGCTCTGCTCATTTCTTGAATGCCGCGCAACATTGACACCGTCCCACTTCGCCCCTAACCTCCTGAGTTACGTATGGCAACCGAAAGCAATGCTGAGACCTACGGCGTCGGCGTCTACGGATGCGGGTTCATTGGGCGAGTCCATGCCTATTGCCACATCAACCTTCCGCTCTTTTACGATCCGCCTCCGCTCAATACACGCCTGGTGGGTGTATGCACTTCGCGGCGGGAGACCGCCGAAGAGGCGCGGAAGAAGATCGGGTTTGCATTCGGGACAGACGATCCGCGGGAGTTGCTCGAGTCCGACGAGATCGACATCGTGCACTGCTGCGCCCCGAACCATCTCCACCGCCACTTTTTGATTGCCGCGATCGAGGCGGACAAGCACATCTACTGCGACAAGCCTCTGGCGTTGAATGCCGAAGAAGCGGAGGAAATCCGCAGAGTCGCCGAACGCACGGGCTACAGCAAGAAGTTTCAGATGACCCACCAGTATCGCTATCTCCCGGCGACTATGCGCGCGCGTCAGCTCATTGATGAAGGGTTTGTGGGCCGCGTGTTTGGGTTTCGCGCGCAGTATCTCCATTCCGGATATATCGACGCTCGCAGGCCGATGAGCTGGCGACTGGAGGCGGAAAAGGCGGGCTCCGGGGCACTTGGTGATCTCGGTACCCATGCCCTGGATCTGATCTATTCGCTGCTCGGTCCCTACAGGGCAGTATTCGCACACCAGGAGACCTTCATCCCCGAGCGGCCGAACGCATCCGGCGGAACGAGCAAAGTCAACGTGGACGACGTCACAGTCAGCACGGTTCGGATGCAAAGTGGTGCGCTGGGGACCGTAGAGGCGTGGCGGCTTGCGACCGGGGCGGAGGACGAGCTGCGTTTCGAGATCCACGGAAGCAAGGGCGCTCTCCGATTCAACCTCATGGAGCCGAACTGGCTGGAGGTCTTCGACGCCGACGCACCAAGCTCTCCTATGGGGGGAGATCGAGGATGGAAGCGGGTGGCCGCGGTACAGCGCTACCCGGAGCCAGCGGGCTTCCCGGGCCCCAAGTTCTCAATCGGCTGGATTCGCGCACACCAGCACTGCCTTTACGCATTTCTCAAAGCTATCGCAGCCGACCATCCGACCGCCCCGTCGTTGACCGACGCGGTGTACATACAACATGTACATGACGCCATTGCGGAATCTGCGCAAGGAGAGCGGTGGACAACGGTCAACGCTAGTCCATACTAGCGCGCAAAAGCGCCCAGGATATGGCCGTAATAGATCCGGTGAAAATCCCCCTGAGGATAGCTTCGCCTGATGAGCGCTGGGTCGAGCGTTGCATTCACCACATCGTTTACATGAACGACCCGGCATTCGTAGTGGAACGCGCAGTCGGCGATGTAAGGAACCGAAATGTGTTCCGAGCGCTCCGTGGCGAACCCGCAGGTCTCTATCTTGTCGATGTCTCGGCCGGAGCTCGTACCGCAGGTGCTTAGCTCCTCTTTGAGCTCGTTGGGAGCGGGTACGCAGACGGTGAACTCAGGCACCTCTTCCAACAGCGAAAAGCTGTAGCGCGACGGCCGGACCAGGACCTGGAAGATGGGCCGACCCCAGACCACGCCGATGAGCCCCCATCCGATCGTCATCGGATTGCCGCGTTCTCCGCTGACAAGAAACACGCCACCGTCCTCAAGTCTGGATGCAACCTCGGCCGCTCGGTCGAAAGTTGACATTTCCGTGCGCATGCCGGGTAGTATGCACCACGGCGGAGGTCTTGTCCACAAGCTGGTCGACTTCGGTCGAGAGGCCGCCTTGGAGAAGTTGCCGATTCCCTGCTGGAGTTGTAGGCTCTAAGTATCGACCATGAGCAAGATTATTCCTTTTCCCGGCGGACATCAGGGAGGTACAAACGGAGACGTCAGCTCTACAGGCACGTCTGCAGACACGCCGCAAGCGCATGACGCCGGCCGCTGGGAACGGCCGGAGCGGCGCGACGAGCAGCGCCAGGCGCGGATCGTTCCCCTTGAAGGGACGGGTGAAAAGTGCCGGGCAAGTGCTGGATGGCGGCTTTCGGCCTCGTCCCTGCCGGATTTCGGCTTGACCGAAAGACAGGCGTACCTCCTGGTAAATCCCCAATGGGCGGTAGAAAACGGGGTTGTGCATGTTTCTCCGGAGCTGCCGGTAGAGCAAATCGCTGAAACCCCGATCGTCAAGCGAGTGGTCGCTCTGCTCGGATCCGTGCAGAACAACGATCCGGTCTTTGCGACCGAGAAACGGCGTGACCTCCCTATTGCCCTCGTTGCAGAGCTTCTTCGAGGTCCGTACGGCTCAGTAGAGCCTCAGCCTACGGGTAGACGGCCGACCGAGCGCCAGGTCCCGTTGCTTCATTTCGAGCGAGCGCTGACTCAGCGCGCAGGACTCCTGCGATATCAGAAGAGACGCCTCACCTTGACGCGGGTCGCTCAGCGTGCTCTGGAGGCCGGCGATTATTCGATAATCTACCGGCGTCTTCTGGAGACGCACCTTGCCGGCCCCCAGATGCTTGACCGTTACGATGACTTGTCCGACGGGAAGGTCGTTGCCTCTTCACTGCCGTTGGCGCTATTCAGCTGTCGCCAAGATGGAGAGCGAGCGCTTTACGAAGAAGACCTCGCTGAAGCAGTGCTGCGACTCTTTCCGCGCCTCTTTGAGGTTACCTCGTCGAAGTCCGGGGACGTGTACCATGAGCTGTGTCAGACCATCCGGTACCGGGTACTCGAACGGTTCGGCGTTGCTTTTGGCCTGTTCGAGCGGGTAGAGCGGGCAGAGACTGAATCCCTGCCTGTCGAGCCGGACACGGATGCGTCAGGCGGTATCGACTGGAACGCTATCGACCGACGCAGCCATGCCTACCGTCGCACCGAGCTGTTCAATTCCGCTCTTGGGTGGAGTCTTCCTCCACCGCCACGCCCATTCGCTTCCTCAGAAGCGATTGCGCAGGAGTGGACCGAACAAGCGCGAGTACATCTGGAGCTCGTTCCTGCCGACCTTCAGTCCGCGGAGCGGGCATGTGTTCGCGCGATCGAACGCAGGCAGGACCACGCAGAGGCTTATGTAGTGTGGGCGCGTATCCGCGAGCACCGGCCGGAGCGAGCTTTGCGAATCGTGGAGGAAGGACTGCGGGAGGTCGGTGATCGTAAGCCTGAAGTCGAGCCGAAGGAGTCGGTCTGGCTGGACAAGGAATTTCGTGATGTCCTTCGGTTGCACATGAAGAGGGCGGCGATTCTGAAACAGCTCGATCGGATGGACGAAGCGTGCGTGGAATGGGAAACCCTCCTACGGCTCGATTCATACGATACGCTCGGCGCCCGTCACGAGCTTGTGGCCGCACAAGTGGCGCAAGGGCGACTCCACGCAGCGCGAAAGACAGTGGACCAGTTTCCGCATGACCGATCGATTTTCTCGAAGTGGAATGCCGTGTTGGTTTCACGCGCCGCAGGGAACCTCCGAAGGGCGGCCACGGAGCTTGACTCTGCGCTACAACGGAATCCCCATGTTCCCCGAGCTCTGAGGCGGAGAAAGCTACCGCCGGCTCCTACCGAGTATGGCCCGGGTTCGGCCGACGAAGCCGCAGCTTACCGTGAGATTGCCGGCTTTGCGTGGTACGGAATCCCCGGCGCTATCGGATGGGTGCGCGAGAGGGCTCAACGCGTGGAAGCCGAGCACGAGAATAGCAGCAAGTAACGAGGAGCTCCCCGGGGCTCCCGGGCTCCGGCGCTTTGGCGGGTTCTCAGCGCCGGGCCGGGCCGTCGCAGCTGTCGATCACGGGACATTCTCCGTTTCCCAGTCCGAAATGCCGCGCTTCTCGAGCAAGGGCAGCCGGTACTCACGCGCCTCCCGGTGTAGTTGATCCAGTTGTTCGGTGATGTACGTAGCCGTTTTTTCACGGAGCGTCTCCGTGTCGACCGTGCCGTCACGCCGCCGTGCACGAGCCTTGACCTCGTTGCGAAGATCATCCGCATTTTGGACCTGGCCAACGCTATGCACGATGATGTCTTGCGCGGTGATATCACGGGTCATGTCGGAGGTAGGACTCACACGGAGAACGTTGCCACCAGTCCCTATGAACGCAACGTAATCGAAGTTCTTGAGGTAGCCGGCCACCTCCGGCAACGGGCGTCTTGTTTCCGGTTTCCCGGGACGATAGCGAGTACCCGCTGGAAAGACGAGGACGATCCACCCTTCATTCTTGCGCCGCACCATCTCCCGGAGCGCCTTCATGTTGATTACGGCGCTGCGGCGACACAGTTCACGGTATCGTGCCTCGTCGGTGATCCCTTGAAGCGCCCGTGAAGGGTAGATCATGATCCGCGGATAGGCGCTGCTGAACGCACGCACAAACTCGGTCTCTTCAGTGAGCTTCACACCTGCCATGCTCAGGATCCGGTCAGCTATCTCTTGTCCCTTCTGTCCGCGACGGTCCAGCAGACGGTAGAAGCAAGGGATATCGAAGTTGCTATAGTGTTCCATCAGAATGAGGGTTGCGGCTCCACTCCGAGCCCGCTCAGCCAACTCCTCCAGGTGCTGGAAGCCGAGGATGTCGCTCTCCGGTAATAGCAAGTCGTCGACGACTTCGTTTACGACGTTGCGCGCAGCTAAGTTGGCCGGCCGGAAGATTTGGTCCGGCGTGATATGTGCGGGCTCAGAGCGGGCCGCCTCTTTGAGGCGGGGAACGATATGTGCGTAATCATTGCGGATCTCACCCATGACCTGCAACAGGCTAGGGCCTCTGGCGGGATTCGTCAACTAACTCGATACTTCCTCCGACCGAGTGTCCTGTTTCCAAGTGTTCTTTTCTGAGCGTCCTCCGGCTGAATCCCGTTCGGTTCCCTGAATCTACTTGTTTTCCTCGGAATCGAGTGCGTCGAAATCGAGGAGGGGCTTGTTCCGAGGATCGAAGCCGGATTCCATCACGCCCTTGCGGCCGGGCCGGAGAACGGTCTTGCGTGCTCCGTTGTCCGGAACCCGGTACTCTTGATTGCCGAAGCTCACCGCGGAACCTGGATATATCATCTCTTCGACCACGAGCATCGTGTTCTCTCTTGCTCTCAACCGCTCTCGTAATTCGGGTAGCTGTCGCTCGAGTTGGTCGACTTCGCGACTCAACCGGGGAATAGCATCTTCTATCTGGTTCTTCGCCTGGAATACGCGCTCCTCGGTGTGGCCGTCCCGTATAGCCTGTTGGAGCTTGCGGAATTGATCCTCAGCGTGGTTCAGCTCTTCCTGCTTAGCTTCCAGCGACTCTCGAGCGCGGCGGTATTCGAGCAGAACGTCGGGAGCGACTCCCAAATCGACACGAGTCGTGACTTCATTGAAGTTGCCGAGCTTCTTGCACCAGAGACTCCCGCCAACGACCAGATTTCCCCCGATCACCTCGGCACGACGTCCAGTGAGAACACAGTGCTTCCCGACTACCAGATGGCTGTGCATCACCGCTTCTTCGACGAAGACATTGCCGCTACAGTGGACGGAACAGCTCTCGATGAACCGAGCGTAGAGGTCTCCACCAGACTCGATGTGCCCCTCGCCGTTGGAGTTGGCTCCGGTTCTCAGGACGATATTCCGTCCGGCCTTGAGCGTTGCCTTCCCCACGCTCTTCCCGATCTGCAAGTCGCCCCCTGCTTCCACCACAAACCCGTCGGCGACGTACTCGTCTACAATGACCGAGCCATCGAACCGGATGTTGCCGGTCTCATAGTCTACGCTCTTCACACGGACGACCGGTTCTACGGCGACCCGCCTGTTTCGATCCAGCCTCACGTTGCCGTCACACGCGGCGTATAGGTGGGTTTCGTCTGGCCCAAGCTTGGTATTGGGGCCCGGGACAAGACGGTCCGAGGTCGTATCCGTCTCGGCCGGAAGCGTCTCTCCGGTTACTGAGCGCCCGTCGACAGCCGTTACCGGGGCCTCGAGCTCGGCGAGCAAGTCTCCTTCGCGGCAGTGCTCGATGAAATTGAGCTCTTTGAGGTTGATTCGACCAAACTCCATGAGAAGATAGGGCTTGCCGCGATCGGTGTTGAAGTGATAGCGAACTCGCCGCCCCCTCCCATGTACGGGGGCAGTACCGCTTGCTACTATGACGGGCGTTCCGTAGACCGACTTCGCAACGAGAGTCCGGATCGCTTCCTGGTCGATCCCGTGAGTCACGCCCGCAGCTTTCAGCTCGCGCTCGATGTCCGCAGCTACCGGCGGAGCTCCACCGCGCTTCGGTCGATCCACAGTGACGGTCGCCTGTAGCCCACCGTCTGAGATGTGGACATGTGTTGCGGCTGCGAGGTGCCGTCCCTCCGGCCATGCTACGAGCGGCTCAGGCGTACCCCTCTCTGCCTCAATGATCTCTTGAATCGTCCGTCTCCGAACTCGCGGTACGCCGAGAAGGCGCATCCGATTCTCTACCTCCTCCGCGTAGACTGGGCGCCCGAAAGGCGACGGCGGCTCGACAGTCAGATACGCCCAACCATCCCTGTAGAAGAGAGTGAACGATCCGTCGTGATTGCTCTTGCCGGCACGCATTGGCTACGTTTACTCCTGTAGCGCATCGTAAACTGCGGGCGACTGCGCCACAAGCGGCGGGCGTGAATAGCGGGCTGGAGCGCCGAAGCAAGCCACGCCGGCAAGCCACAGTACGCCCGCGAAGCTACGGTACGGCGACAAGGCACGGTACGTCTGCGAAGCTGCGGGACGCCGGCAAGCCGCGGCACGCGGCACGGATGATGCCGCGCCTACTGTGGCCGCAACCGGAGCAGTGGAGCGTCAGGAGAATCAATGAGCACGTATACGTATCCGGTGTCCGGGTGTACGCGTACGTCTCGGACTCGCCCCGCACCGGTCAGCATCCGATGCTCGGCCAAAACGTCACGTCCTTCCACCTCGAAGCGACCGAGATACTCGTGAGCAAGGTTCCCCATGAGAAGGTTCCCTTCCCACTCGGGAAACGCGTCGCCATAGTAGAACGCCATGCCGGAGGGCGGGAAGCCTTCCTGTCCGTCGTCGTATCTTGTGCCGTCCCAGTAGTATACCGGATCCACCGTGTCTTCGCGTTCGGGAGGAAGGTCGCCGATGTCTGCGCCGGTCGTGTATTCGCGGCTGTAGGTTGCGATTGGCCAGCCGTAGTTTCCCCCGGGTTCATCGACGATGTTGATCTCGTCGCCATCTCGCTGGCCGTGCTCGTTCTGCCAAATGGCACCGGTTTCGGGATGGACGGTCATACCCTGAGCGTTACGGTGCCCGTAGGTATAGATGGCGTCATGGGCCTCATCGTCACCGATGAAGGGGTTGTCCTCGGGTATGCTCCCGTCGTCGTTGATGCGGAGTGTCTTACCCCACAGGCTGGCAAGATCCTGCGCACTGTAGCGCTCTTGGCGGTCGCCGGTAGTGATGTAGAGGCGAGACTGAGAGTCGAATACGAGTCGGGAGCCGAAATGGTTGGTCGCTCGGGCAAAGGGTTCAGCGACGAGGAGTACTTCAAAGTCCTCGAGAACTTCGCTTTCCCGGTTGAGACGAGCACGCGCCACGTGGGTGGCGAAGCCGTTTCCACCTTCGTCGGCACCGGCGTACGTGAGGTAGATCCACTCCTGGCCGGGTGCGTATTCCGGATGAACTGCTACGTCCAGGAGTCCGCCCTGCCCCGCGTCGACCACTTCCGGAACGCCGGAATTGATCTGCGAGAGCTCTCCGCGCTCGAGGTCCACGACGTGAAGGTTCCCGGGCCGCTCGGTAAGAAGGGCGAAACCGGCGTGGCCGGTCGACTCGTCGTTCGGCAGGAAATCGAGGCCCCACGGATGGGTCAGGTTCTCGACAACTCGCTCGATTTGATAGGGACCGTTCTCGTCTTCGACGTCGTCTGCCGCGGGACTGCGGCAACCGAGCGATAGGAAGACGAGTACTGTAAGGAAGAGCGTAAAACTCGAGCGTTTGCTGTAACACAACACCGTCGGCACCACTCCTTTAGCCGCGCTGCGGAACACCTCGCCGTGCACATTCGGTAAGCGCTGCAGTCTCACCTTCAAGACCATCGGGAGCGATGGATTTCTCCTCCGGGCCGCTCGAACAGCTTCCTGTCAGCCGGTCTTGACAGTGGAGCTCGGTGACGGCACGCTCCGATTCTTGTGCTCTCGTTGCGACAGGTGTTCCCGTATGCTCCCGGCAAGAATAACGTAAAAGTAGAAATACTGACATTCAAAGTCAAGTATGGAGCGTCCGCCGTCGGCAGCATACGAATGGCTCTGTGTGCCGCGGAAGCCGTAGCGGAGCGGCGATGGACCGAACCCTCAGCCGAAGCAAGTCCGTGCCCTTGTGCCGGCGCCCCGAGGCCAGGGGAGCGCTACGAAACGCTTGCTTGACCGTGCTTGGAATGTATCCGATACTGGTCCGCCAAAGGCGGCCGTCTTGGCCGCATTATATTTCGGAGTCGGGACCAACTGCTCACGAGCCAGCTTGGTCGCGAGAAGGAGGAAGGTATGCTTCGTCGTGTTTTCATCGCCAGTGCCCTACTGATTGCAGTGGCGGCAGCGCCGGCCGTCTCCCAGCAATGGGGTATCGGACCGCTGTTCCGCGGTAACGTAGGTGGCGGCGGATTTGGGCAGAGCGTAGGGGTGAGCATACAGTCCACTGAACTTCCGGCAACCCTCGGCATCGATCTTCACTTGGATCCGCTTCAGGCCGGTGTGACAGCTGACTGGATCATGGTCCGTGAGCCCCTGGTCGAAGCTTTGAGCTTCTATGTAGGACCGGGCTTGTATGTTGCACTTCCGCAGTCGATTAACGCAGGAGCGCGGCTGGCGCTCGGCATCGACGCGTGGCTTACGGATTGGCTCGAGGTGTTTCTTGAAGTGCCGCCGGTGCTCCGCGTCATTCGCAATGCGGAGGTGGACATCGGGTTCGCGACTCACCCGGCGCTTGGTATCCGTTTCTGGTTCTGAGCGCCTTCCGGCTCTGAGCGATGCCCGCGCTGCCCGACCCCACTCGGGCAGCGCGGCTTGTTTCGCCACCGTGGAAGAACGGTTACGCAAAAGAGCCAGAAGAATCGCTGTGTCGGTACAGACAAATGAAAATAGTTTGCGATACCTCTGTCTTTGAGCTATTATTCTCCCTATTATGATTGACGCTTACTCGACGGTTCGGCGACGAGGCAGCAATCCGTCGGTCGATTTAGATTCGGAAACGGTCATCCTTGACGCAGCGACCGGAGTCTATTTCGGGGTGGAAGGGGTCGGGCGCTCGGTGTGGGAGATGCTGGAGCAGCCGCGGGCTGTCGCAGATATGGTAACGGCCTTGGAGGAGCGCTATGACGTGAGCGCTGCCCGCTGTCGTAGCGACCTCCTACGGTTCCTCAACGAGCTCTTGAAGGAGGGGCTTGTCGAGGTGGATAATGGGAATACTCCATAGGTCGGAGAGACTACTACACCTTCACGCGGATGAGCTGCTGCTCGGCATAGTCGCGGTGGTGGCGCTCACCTGTGCTCGCCTGGCAGTGTGTTACCTGCCTTTCTCCTGGTGGCAAGGCGCAATCGTCCGAAACGCGACGATCCCCGCCGGCGGAATACGCCGCAGGGTGACAAGCTCCGGCGGAACGGTTAACGGGCGAAGAGCGGACAGGTGTGGGACTGAATGGAAGCGAGGATCGGCCTGTCTTGGAGAACGTCCGGGGAGTGCTCATCCTACAGATTGCGGGCTTGACACGGTGGGTGCGCGGATATGGAGGCATTTGTCATTCCGACCCCTCACGGCTGAGACGATCGCCCAGGCTGTTCGCCGAGCGGGGATCGTGGTACCGGGAGCGCGCTGTTTGGCCCAGGCCCTGGCCGGCATCTGTCTGTATACCTTCTTTGGCTACCAGGCTGTTCTGGTAATCGGAGTCAGAACCGGGGGGGAAGCCGGCTTCGTCGCTCACTCTTGGGTTGAGATAGGCGGCAGTGTTGCGATTGGAGCGCTCCCGAACCTCAACTCTTATAGCCCGATTCTCTTTGAGCTCGATTCTCCGGAGGCGTCCACGAAACGGGGACGCGAGCGCGCTTCGTGAGCGTGATCTGCGGCGTTGTTCAAGTGTCGGGCGACGCGATGGCCCCGATTCGGTTTCGACGGATGCTGCGTGCATCAAGCTCGGGAACGTCCGGAACCGCTTGGGAGTATTGCCGGCACGGAGTCGCATTGGCGTGTAGGTCCCTTCAAACCAAGGGTAGCGGAACACAATCCGGACCACTCCTTACGGCAGGCGACGGAGACGCGGCATTCGCTTGCGATGCTCGGTTGGATAACCCCGATGTGATAGCCGCGGCTCTGAATGGGCGGCGGGCGGTTGGGCATGCTTCTCGTCAGAGAGGTCCAAGTGCGGCTGCTGTCGCGGTACCATGCTCGGAGTGTATTGAGACGGCAGACGCTTCCCTCATCTTCTCTCTGTTGCGGGAGAGCGAGGAGACGGCTGCGGAGCAGCTTCTGGGCGACTTCGCATATGCGTACTGGAATGGGCGGCATCGGCGCTTGCGTCTGGCCCGGGACGCAATGGGTATGCGACCGCTCTACTATCGAGTTGAACCGCGCCGGGTGCTGTTCGCGAGTTTGCCGAGCCAGATACTTGCCGTTGACGGCGTGTCGTGTCGCCTGAACGAAACGGCGGTGGCCTGGTATCTCGCGGGTATGCAGGTCCCAAGCGGCTGCGTATTCTACTCGGGTATTGAGGAAGTTCTCCCGGGACAGGAGGTCGTGGCGGAATTCTCACCGGACGGCGCCCCTCGGATTCGGACTCGCCGCTATTGGACGCCCTCCCCGCGCGGGCGACTCATATATCGCCGCCACAGCGATTATGCTGAGCACCTGCGCGAGCTCCTGTTTGAGTCGATGCGCTGCAGGCTTCGGGCTCGCTCTCGAGTCGGGGTAAGCCTCAGCGGCGGAATGGACTCGTTGACTGCCGCCTGCGTCGCCGCTCGACTTCGAGAAGAAGCCGGCGCCGACACAACGGTGCGCGCTTATACATGGGCATTCACCGAGCTGCCGCAGTGCGACGAGCGTGAAAACGTCTACCGCGCCGCCGAGTACTACGGTATCCCGGTTCGCGAAGTATCGGCGGAAGAGACGGCTCCTTTCAGTGATTGGACGAACGACTGGAATACCGGTCGGTTGCACACGACGGGCGACGTCGGGGGACGCGACATCCAGGGTGTTGGTCGTCTGGACGTGAGCTCGTCCGGGTCTCCGCCTGAGGGGCTGCGCTTGCACGCGCCATACCGGGACGAGCCCTTTTCCATTATGTTCCAACCGTTCTTGTATCGTTCTCTGGCTCTGGCTGCGGCGGACGGCATATCGACGATCTTCTATGGGAACCGGGGTGACATGGTATGTGGGGGGTGGGTGCACGACGCTCCGGGCCTCATGCGGGCCGGCTACTGCAGGCAGCTTTTCAGAGAGCTTCGGGGGCTATCCCGGGCGTACGGAGCTGCGCGAATCGCTACGGTTGCTCACTTCCTGCTGTTCCCGCTAGTCAACGAGACTCTGACTGGGCTTATCCCGCCGCACCTTCTGTCGTCGCATCAGCTCCAAGCGCGTCTGGCCGGCATAGCCCGACTTCTCAAGCTACACGAACAAGGCGACTTCATTGCCGGCAACGTCCTCCTGCGCACGCCTTCTGAGTTGGTAGAATCCCACATTCGCCGCGATTTCCTGGAACGTGCCGAGCTTCCGGAGCGACATCCCGTTGCGGTAGATGCGGATCGGTGGCGTACGGTTGCCGGAAGGCAAAGGCACGTAAGCGTGTTCTCACCACTTGTCCAACGCGGAATTCTCTTTGGCCGTCGCGTCGCCGCGGAGTTCGGCATCGACTTCGCGGATCCCTGGAGCGACCGTCGCATTGCCGAGTTCGTCCTTGCGTGCCCTCAATTCCAGGTAGAGCGCATCGACGCGCCGAAGCGACTGGCGCGCAGCGCGATGTATGGGACGATTCCGTGGCAAGCTCTCCGGGCTGCAAAGAAGACCTCGCCGGAGCCGCTCTATCTGAGAGCGCTCCGCCGCAATGCGCCCGAAATTCTTCGGTTTCTCACGGGAAGTCGCTGCTGCGACCTAGGGTTCGTGAACGAAGCGGCGCTGCGCCATCGTTTCTCGCGGTTCATATCCGGCGAGACTGCGATTTTCGATATCTGGTCTACCCTGTCGCTTGAGATGTGGCTACGCCGCTATTGGACGTAGGGGCGGTTGTCGGAATGATCTTCCGTACTACCACGTAACCACGTTCGGTGGTGCGCAGAATCATACGAAATTGGTATAGCCGATGACGCCGGTTTCGGCGGTATACTTCGTCCGTCGGACCAGCGGTTCCTCTTGTCTGAAGAGCATGCCGTTGAAAGGAGATACTCGATGAACGAACGCGTGACCGATCGGTCGGCCACCTCACAGCTACGCGGGTACTCGACTCCTCGACTCAAGCGGTGGGGGAGCGTAGCCGAGTTGACGAAGGTTGGCCAGACGAATCCCGGAGGTGACATGTTCACTGGCGCCGCGTCCGCATCTCAAGGCCGTTCCGGCGGGAGCATCATTAACGACTCGCCAAATATTGGCGGGGGAGTGTAAGGACAGAGGGCGAAATCGCGCGGCACTACCGGAGAGCTGCTTGAGCGGCTTCCCGGTTCCAGATGCCGGCGCACAGCCCGCGCTCAGTGATGCTCCATGCGCGGAACTGTTGACGTGATCCAGCTGCTCGGCAGTGGTGCCACCGTCGAGCAGCTACTCTATTTAACCCAAGAGTCTCAGCCGAAGGTGGCGCTGGAGTGTCTTGGACAGACCATCGTGGCGAACGAGCTGTGGCAGTCGCTTCGTTGCGCCGATCTTGTCGGACGAATCGAGCCACGGCCGATTCTGGCGGCATTCGGGACTTTCTCGGAGCACGATCGCTTTTCTCTGGAGAATCTTGCTATCCATATCCAAGATGCGTTTCGTTACCTGCGTTACGTCGACTATCGCTCGGTTGAAGCCGCGGTGGTACGGCTGGCGGGCACGTTGACCGAGCGGTTCGGAGCCGACACCGTGCGTCGCTTTTCCTATACCGCGATTCCGAGAGGCGGGTTGATCGTGCTCGGAATGCTTGCGTACGTACTTGGAATTCCTCGAGGGCGGATTATCTCGGGGAAGTGGAAAGAGCCGGAGGAGGCGCTGGTTGTTCTCGACGACTGCGCGCTTTCCGGCGTCCGATTCCAGGAGTTCTTGCGCCAGGCGGTGGCCACACGGCAGCCCGACAATCAGGGCGAGGGGCAGAGCTCGGCCGGCCGCCCTTCTGCCTCTTGCCCTGTGGTCTTCTGTCCGCTTTTCGCTCCACGGGAGCTTTGCAGCGCAATCGAGACACAGGAGGCTTCGGTTGTGGCGTGCTGTAGCGGCGAGGAGCTCGAGGATCTTGCAACTCAGCGATTCGGAGAGCACTACGCAGAGTGGTATGAGTTTCGAAAGAGTCGAATGGGCCAGCGCGGCTACTGGGTTGGGTTTCCGGAGCTGATCGCATTCCCGTGGGGTGCTCCGGAGCTGAACTACTGGAATTCGACAACTGGGCGATTCGAGGCTGACTGGAACGTCCTCCCTATCGGTCTTCGAAAGAAGGGATGGCGGGAGCGAGAGCCGGCGTCAATCGTGCAACGGGCCGGCCCGGGACCGTTGCAGGCCGCGGCGGACGTGCTGGTCGACGCGGGCCGGCTGCCCGCCACCCCGCTCGC
>PWGF01000250.1 GCA_003554375.1 Spirochaetaceae bacterium | reverse complement strand
CTTCCGATCTTAGAGCGTATCGGGCTTGTACTGCAGGAGGCTATCCAGAGGTATCTCGACGACGAGGTGGAGCTATTTGAGGACAAACGGAGCGAGGTGAATGAGCTGGAGCGGAAGGCGGATCAGTTGCGTCGAGATATCAAGTACCGCTTGTACGCGGAGATGCTTATACCCGACTCACGGGGCGATGTCTTGGCGCTGTTGGAGACGTTGGACGATATCAACGATCGCGCGAAGCACGTGAGCGGTCAGATCAGTATCGAGACTCCGGAAATCTACCCGTTCTTGAAAGACGATTTCCGTGAGCTGACCGCTGCGTGCGTGAAAGCGGTCGAAGAGACGGCGCTCGGTTGCCGCGCGTTCTTCCGGGAGCCGTATCGGGTAACCGAGCACGTGGAGAAGGTCCACCACTGGGAGCACGAAGCGGACGAGATCGAAGAGCGCATCAAGCGGAAAGCGTTCAGCACCGAAAAGATGAAGATGTTTCGGCGAGTTCACATTCGCTATTTCGCCGAGCGCATCTCGCAGATGGCCGACGAAGCCGAAGAGGTTGCCGATCGCCTCTCGATATATGCGATCAAACGGAGTCTATAGGTTTGCGGGACGTTGGCGTAGCGATTGTTGCCGGGGCGGTCCGAACCGCCGGCAGGCCTGAAACGGGCCCTGTGTCACGGCCGTGGTTGCCGGGGAGGACGGGGTCGGAATCCGCGGCGAATCGAAGCAGCCGGCCACGGGACTAGGAGAGTGTAGAGTATATGGAAGTGGCAGGGTTGATCTTTCTCACCAGTGGGCTCTACATGGGATGGTCGCTCGGCGCGAACGATGCGGCGAACATCTTCGGTACCGCCGTCGGTACGAACATGGTACGCTTCCGTACGGCCGCGATCATTTGCGCGGTGTTCATTACGCTAGGCGCCGTGGTAAGCGGCGCGGGTCCCGTGGAAGGGCTTGGCGCCGTGGGAGAGGTGAACGCGCTTGCCGGGGCGTTCACCGTATCGGCATGCGCGGCGCTTACGGTGACCTTCATGACGCGGGTAGGGCTTCCGGTCTCCACGACTCAAGCGATTGTGGGGGCGATTGTCGGATGGAACTTGTTCTCGGGCTATCCTACCGATCCGGATGCGCTTGCAACCATCGTGGGTACGTGGGTGTATGGGCCAATGATCGGCGCGGCATTCGCGTTCGTGCTGTTCTTTGTGGTGAAGTATATCTTGGAGCGTGTTCGGATTCATCTGATTCGTCTTGACCGCTACACGCGCAACGCGCTTCTTTTGGCCGGCATCTTCGGCGCGTATAGCTTGGGGGCGAACAACATGGCCAACGTGGTGGGAGTGTTCGTTCCGGCAAGCCCTTTCCAAGACCTGCAGTTGATGGGGATTACGATTACCGGGGCACAGCAGCTCTTTGCCATCGGCGGGATCGCGGCGTCGGTCGGCGTGGCCACGTACTCGCACCGGGTGATGCACACGGTGGGCTCCGGGCTCTACCAGCTCTCCCCGATCACCGCGTTCATTGTCATACTCTCGACGGCGCTGGTGTTGTTCCTGTTTGCCTCCGAGGAGCTGGCGGCCTGGATGGCGGCGCGGGGGTTGCCGTGGCTTCCGCTGGTGCCGGTGTCGCAATCGCAGGCGGCGGTTGGCTCGATCATTGGCGTAAGCTTGGCGCGCGGGGGGCGTAACCTGAATCTGCGGTTGCTGCGGAACATCGTTCTGGGGTGGGTGGCTACTCCAACTGTCGCGGCAATTCTCTGCTACGTCGCTCTCTTCTTCATGCAGAACGTGTTTATGCAGCAGGTGTACGTGTAGGAAGTACCGTAGCAGCAATGGTAGGGAGCGCACGCTCGGGAGCACAGGCGCCGTGGCCGTTGCCGGTGGCAAAAGGTCCGGCCTGTCGATCATGGTGGTGCACCGGCTTCACAACATGGATGCGCGGCGCCCGGGAAGGATCGAGGCGTGGCACGGAGAAGGCGTGACAAGGAGAAGGGGTGACAAGGAGGAGCAGGCGATGAAGGCGGCAGTGATAGAGAGGCCGGGACGACTAGTCATGGCCGACCGCGATCCGGTCGAACCGGCCGCGCATGAGGTGCGCATCCGGGTAATGGCATCCGGGATCTGCGGGACGGATCTCCATATCTATAGCGGAGACTATCTCGGCACATACCCGGTAATACCCGGGCACGAGATCTCCGGTATCGTAGACGCGGTGGGGGCACACACAAGTAGGCTTCAGCCGGGTGACCGAGTGGCTGTCGAGCCCAATATCGCATGCGACAACTGTCGTGCCTGCCTCAACAATCGCCAGAACTTCTGTGAGAATTGGCAGGCTATCGGAGTGACCTTGCCCGGCGGGATGGCAGAATGCGTTGTGGCGCCGGAGAAGGCGGTTTTCCCGCTCGGGGATGTGTCGTTCGAGGCAGGGGCATTTGTGGAGCCGCTTTCGTGCGTCCTTCACGGAATCGAGCGGACGGGCGTGCGGCTCGGGGACCGAGTGCTCGTTGTCGGGGCCGGGCCGATCGGCATCCTTCTGACTCAGACTATTCTCCTCCAAGGGGCATTCCATATCACGCAAGTGGACAGGGTGCCGGAGCGCCTTTCGATGGCGTCGCAGTGCGGGGCGCGGGACACGGAGCGCTCCGTTGATGCGCTTCCCGACGGGGAGTTCGACGTGGTGGTAGACGCCACGGGTGTTCCTGCACTGATGGCTGAGACGGTGCGGTTGACGAGACCTGGAGGGACGGTTCTTCTCTTTGGCGTGCCTCCCCAAGACGCACAGCTCGCGCTCGAGGCGTTTCCCATTTTCCGAAAAGGTCTGACGATCCTCTCATCCTACACGTCGGTTCGGAACTCGCTTCAGGCAGTTCGAATAATCCGGTCGGGCCGAATCGACGTCGCTCCGCTTGTTTCGCATCGGCTCCCGCTCGATGAGCTCGAACACGGGCTGTCCCTCGCGGAATCGGGTGCGGATGGTGCCATGAAGGTACAAATTCTCCCGAATGGGGCTCCGGAAGGGGTATAGAGTCGGCCATTGTGGTATACTTTTCAGTACTCGGTCGCGTGCAGCATGATTCGATAACAGGGTGAGGGTGAGAAACCACCAAAGGGGGTGTATTGTGGCAAAGAGATTACGGGTCGCGTTCGTGGTGTGCGGGGTGGTCTGCCTTCTCAGCGTAGCGGGAGGGCTCATGCCTCTGGGGGCGCAGGAAGGAGAGGAGCCCTTCAGCGCGGGGGAGCTGGACCGTTTCATGGAGGATTGGCCTGCGTTTGCCCGGTGGAACGAAGAACGAGGAGAAGAGATCGCCGTAGACGAGCTTTCCGGCATGCACGCCGCCGCAACGTACACGCGCGACATGGAGCGGTATCTCGCGAATCGCGGGTGGGCGCCACGGCGCTTCTTTTTCGTTGCCGGGCGGGTCAGCAAGGCGGTCATGGCGGCGGAGTTGGCTGAGGAGTTCCCGAGAGCGTTGAGAGAGCTGGAGCAACAACGGGAAGAGATCCGCGCCGACCAAGACCTCCCTCCGGAGCAGAAGGAGATGATGCTCGGCATCCTCGATATGCAGATCGAGCATCTGCGGGCACAAGAGATCGATCTGGGGATCACGCCGGCGGAGATGGAGCTCATCGCGCCCCGGCGCGACGCTCTGTGGCGGATGTTCGAAGGAGAGTAGCTGTCGTACCGGCGCGACGATTAAGGTGACGCTCGTCGCCGCTGCCAGGGCCGCCGTTGCCGTGAGCACCGGCGGTAGCCCTGTCCACCGGCGAAGGACTGGGAGCGTCGCCCCCATGAGCACCGTGAAGAGACCTGCAGCCAGACCGTGCACACCCTTTACGCCGAGCTTCTCTATCTCCCGCTTCACCATGGCAACGCCATAATACGAGCTTACGCGGCTACGATGGAAACGAATTATCATGATAGTGTCATCATGAAACCGCTCTTCAATCGTTCGCTCCGCCTGTGAGTGTCTGATCGGCGGAACGCTTGCTCCCGCTTACACCCGCTCCAGCTCGTAGAGGGACGTGGCCCAATCGCCCTGGTTGATGGGGTAGGGCAGCCCATGCCCCGCGAGGAACGCGGCGTGCCGGACCGCACCGGTGGTGACATCCCGGTAGTCGGCGGTCGGGTCCAGCCCGCGGATGCACGCGTAGCGCTGCTCCGGATTCGGTTGTGCCCGCAGCGTCATGAGTAGAACGAGCGCCTGTGACCGGTCGGCGCTCACCAGCGCCCACGCCGCGTGCGATTCGGAGTGCGCGCTCGTAAGGCGGTAAAAGGAGGCATCCGGAAGCCAGGCGCGTACTCGTTTCGCGCGGGCGATCGCGTCGATAAACACCGAGCGCTCGGTTTCTTCGAGTGCTCGCGGAT
>PWGF01000557.1 GCA_003554375.1 Spirochaetaceae bacterium | reverse complement strand
GTCGCAAGAGGAGGCGACGCAACAGGGATTCCCCCCTGGGAGAGGGGATACTCCGCAACCACAGCCGTCCGAGGTCCATGGAGCCATCTACATCCTTTTCGAGCACAAGTCCACCCCGGATGAGAGGACACTGATGCAGCTCTACCGCTATCTCGGGCGCATCTGGGAGCATGAGGAGCTCGACACCTCCGGACCCGACACGCCCGATGACGCTGGGACGGGCGGTTCGGCGGATAAGCCGGATCACGCGCCCGCTCCACTTGTGCTCGGAGAGTACAGCATCATCCTGCCCGTCGTGTTCTATCACGGGCCCGAGACGTGGAACGCGCCGCGGAGTTTCACCGAGTACTTCGGCGAACGTTACAACACGCTGCCGAAGGACCTTGCGGGAACAGTTCCCGGCTTCGCGCCGACGTTCGTGGACGTGGGCACGCTCGCCGGCGTTGAGAACGACGAGGAAGAGCCGGGTCGGCGGCTTTCCGCGGCGATTCGCCTGGTGTTCTTCGCGCTCAAGCACGGCAGGAGAAGGATCGCGGAGGTCAAGGACCGAGTCGTGGAGCTTATGGAGCGGGTTTCGGACGGGGAACTGCAAGAGGACGTGGCGTGGTATGTATTCCTCACCGGTGGGGTCGAACTACGCCGTACTATGATAGAATATGCCAAGAAGCGCGGAATGCGCACGGTGAAGGAGGCAATCGTGACTGCAGCGGACAAACTCATTGAGGAAGGCAGAGAGGAAGGCAGAGAGCAAGGCAAGGAACTCGGCGAGCGCAGTGGCCAACTCAACGCGAAGCGAGATATGCTCACTCGCCTAATCGAGCGCCGCTTCGGCCTCACCGCGGAGGAGCGGGAGCTCATCGCCGCTCAGACGGACGTGGAGCGGCTGGATGCGGCGATTGACGCGGGGATTTCGGCGGTGGCAAGCGCAGATGACAACGCCAAAGCGGAAGTTATTGCCCACTTGCGGTGAACCGGTCCTCCGAATCCACGGTGGATCCCCTGCGTTCCAACACCGGCCGTGTTCACGCCTGTGAACCGAGTCCACCGGCAACGTGCGTGAGGGCGCGCCTTCCGCGGGTACCAGATATCTTTGGACGCCCTTGCCTCCCTTGAGGGTGATTCGTGGACTTTCACCAGGTAGATGACGGCCATGCTGGGCGCACCTCCCGCACCCCCGGGCGCGGCTGATCCGGCTCCGCGCGCGCTGCGCGGGCCGCGCCCGCCGGGATTCCGCTTCCCCCGACCATGGGCGAGGCGCTGCCCGCTTGCTCCCGGCCAACCCCCGCCCCGGTGGTTCCGCCGGGGGACGCTTCCCCGCATCCAAGGCCGCATGCGGCCTCATCGTGGCCATGACGTATCGGCACTATGACGAGCGTGGCACGCGAGAACGGGAGGCGCGTTTAGCCCATCGATGATTATCATGGGCTGGCCTACTTCTCAGCGAAGTAGTATCATGGAGCTGCCCTCGGCGATTGCGGCATCGATTCTGGAAGCGATTGGAGATGTATCGCGGTGCGAGCGTCCGGCCGGAAAAGACCACGGAGACGTACTCGAGCGGAGTCAACGACGGAATACCGCCAAGAGATTGCGCAAAAGGTGAGCTATGTGGGTAGTCCGGAGCACAAGGACACTCCATCATTCGTCGGGGCAATTCGCCCGCGAGCTGATGCCACCATCTGTCCACGTGAATTGGCCGATCGACAGAGTGAGGTAGAACGGTGGTTGAAGGATGGGGTTAAGGCAGGAAACATCGGCCCACCGTGGGAAGGCGGTTTTCCACGGTATGTGTGGTATCGCCATGAGAACGGAACGATATTTGAAGGGCGCTTGGTTAATCGAAACCAGGGAGAATACAAAGGGTATCCGCTTCATGAACAGGAGCATCCCGACTGGATATAGGCGATGATCGGAAAACTGGACATCGACTTCGCCTGGGTTGACCCTGAACGTGCAGCTGGACAAGAGCTTGCCGCCACCTGGGCTACGCTCAAGTTACAAGTTTCCCATGAGACCGAACCTGCGAGGTGTCTCACGGAGATCGTTGATAAACGCACTGCGTCGGTCCGCGATCACGCTTTTGTCCCCCTGTATCCTCTTGCCGAATGGATCGTGACCAACTGGTGGCATATTCTCTATGAGCCTGAACGGGAACGAATCGGTCGGGCCGATTTCCGGTTTCAGCAACGGCATAATATCTTGCATGCGGGGGATGGCTACTTCTTTCCGTCTGTTTTGTTTCTCGCCGGCGGAGACGGAGACCAGGGGGTGACCGAAATTGTTTCCGGCGAGCGTGAGACACCACTTCGGCGTTACCTCCCCGTGAAGCCGGGGTTCTTGGCGGTAGAGACAGAGCAGTTGCAGCAGGTGCTGCGGGATCTCGTCGATGCGGTCGTATATCGCTTGGAGGATTTCGGGATAACCGGAACCTATCTGCAAATCGAATGGGCTGAGATTCTGCGGGCTGATTCTGATACGAACGAGTTCCGGCGCTCCGTGGCCAGTGCGGGCCTCGATCCGAACGATATCGAGCAGGATACGGCAGACGAGTTTGTGCGCATCGCCAACTCCATTCCCCGGTCTGAGTGGGATACGCTCTTTAACAACGTCGGTCCGGATCTAGACACGTTGAACGCGGCGGCACACGCCCTTGTTGAGCACAGGAAGCGTCTGGATGCGACTGAGTACACCATACCGGTTGCGGCGGATCTCCGTGGCGGATTCCAGCGGTGGAAAGCGCCCCAGCCGTGGCTTTCGGGGTATCAGCTTGCCCGCGAGGTACGGGCGACGCTGGGAGCGGAAGAAACGTTGTTTCCGTCGATAGAGAGAGTGCAGCAAGCGTTCGGCTTTACCGAGGATGTTAGCGACGAAGCTATTCGCCATTCCGCGGAGCTTCCGGTCGATGCAATTGTGGGAGTGAACAGAGGCGGAAGCCCGGGGATGACGATCAGAAGCCGCACCCGGGACAGCAACAAGGTCCTTTTTCTGTTGTGCAGGAGCATGGGAGAGTATCTGATCGACGGCATGAACTCGCAACAGATCATCTCAGGAAGTAGGAGTGCGCGGCAGAAACGCAACCGCGCGTTTGCCGCTGAGTTCTTGGCGCCGGCGGCGCTTCTACGCAGACGCGTTCACGGGTACAGCGTGTCGCCGGAGGAAGTCGAAGAGCTTGGTCTCGAGTTCGGTGTCTCAGGGATGGTGATAGCCCACCAACTCGAAAACCACCGCATCGCCGCAGTGAACACGCTCTGACCGCCGGCCGGCACCAGGGCCGGTTTGGTATCATCGGGTAGTCACAATAGCTGCATTACGGGGTATAATCCGGACGAGAGGTGGAACATGAACAAACGGCATTTCCCCGTGCTGGTGGAGCTTGATCCCGACGGAATATTCATCGTGGAGTGTCCGGTCTTTGCCGGCTGCCGGTCATATGGCGAAACCCTCGAGGAGGCGATGGACAACATCCGTGAGGCAATCGAACTGTGTCTCGAGGAATCAGACGGGAGTGAGTCCGGTACGGTCTTTCTCGGCGTTCGCGACATAGAGCTGGCGCCATAATGGGACCACGCTCTTCTCTATCGTTCACCGAGCTGAAGAAGCGTCTTCGGATGCTCGGATTCGAGCTCCGTCGGCAGAAGGGATCGCACATCCGCTACGTTCATTCGGATGGTCGGAAAACCACCCTACCCGATCATGGTTCAAAAGACGTTCCGAAAGGGCTTTTCACAAAGATCGTGCGTCATGATCTCGGCATGGACGTAGACGAGTTTCTCGAGGTTACCGACGAGTAACGAACCGGGAGTGCGTGACGCAATGCTCGTAAGCATCTCATGACCGCCGCCGGCGGCAACCCTATCCCACCTCGTCAATACCGCGGTCGATCCGGCCACACGCCACAAGCCGGCCGTCCGGGCGGCGCCTCCGGGCTTTCCGGTGTGGTCGCCGGCACGGAAAAGCCCGGCCGCCTGAGATTCTCGGACAAGCGAAGCCGGCGCCGGCAATACACGCACGGAGATCCGCTTCCGTTTTCCCGGGGTAATTCTCAAGGATTTGGTTCTCTGCCCTCGTACTAGAGGGCGGAGGGACCAATGAAACACGAAGACCAACGCGGCGCGGAAGACGGCGGTGAGGCGCAAGAGTCCGGAGAGCCCCGGACCCCGAGCCCACACGACGGGCTGTTCCACCGCGTGTTCAGCAGGAAACGCTACGCCGCCGAGCTCGTGCGGCTTGCCGTTGAAAGCACGTCCGGGTGGGAGGTGGACGAGAAGCGGCTCGCGGCTTTCGGCGGCGATTCGCCTGGTGTTCTTCGCGCTCAAGCACGGCAGGAGAAAGATCGATGAGGTCAAGGAGCGAGTCGTGGAGCTTATGGAG
>PWGF01000035.1 GCA_003554375.1 Spirochaetaceae bacterium | reverse complement strand
GCCGGTTATAACCGGGAAGACGAAGGTGGGACCGGAAAGCTCCGCCGGCGGTCCGCCAACCGACGTAGAACTCAACGATGCCGGATCGCCGTAGTAGAAGCGTCTATTCCTGGACACGCGGCGCAGGCCTTCGTGTGCGAGGGCTACCAGGTCGACGCGGCTTTGGCTATTGCCGGCAAGGTCACGCATGGTATGGGCAAAGCCGCGCGCCGACGAAACGTAGCGGGGTGGAACGCGGTTGAGAACGAAGCACGCCGCGTCCACCCGGCAGGCCGGACTCGTTTCGTACGCCGGGGTGGGGCTTCGTTCTTGCTCATCACAGATCTCGTTTATGATCTGGATGACTTCATCTTCTACAAGATTATGTAGCTCCATTGGGCGGCTCCTGAGCTCCGTGCTCGAGAATGACGGCCGGGCTACTGGAGACTGTAGCGGAGAAAAGGTGCCGCTTCAAGCTATTCGGTGCCCCAGACCGGAAGCGTTGGTTGTAGCTCCATGAGTTCAGCCGGATTCCGGATTTCGGATGCCAAAGAGGCGGGAGCAAACAGCCGAATTCGCCGCAGCGTTCTGGTGAAATCCTGAATCACCTGCGGTGTGAAGACGGTGCCGGCGCGGGGATAGTCCACTACGCGCTCCCCTAGGACGATCGGCATCGAGATCTCGAACGACACGGACTCCGGGATGTCGATGATGATCTCGTGCGGGAGTACATCACGGCGGAGGATTCGGGAAAGCTTCCGCGCTATCCGTGCTTCCTGTGCGGCTCGCTCGCTGAGCTCGGTCAAGTGGGAGTGTTCCGGGTGGTCCGGATCGAATGGGGCGTCGTAAACGTTCTTGTAGAGCCGTCTTGCCGCAACCTGGCGGATGAGGACGAACGCCGGGTGGCGCTCCGGGACAAACGCGCGGTGGAGTGTCTCATCGTCGAGGCCGTAAAGCTCGCGAGGGGTTATGATGTCCTCTTGCATACCGAGGAAGAGCGCTTTCTTGATCATAGCGGTAGCTACGCGGACGGTGCGGTGCCAGTACACCGCGCGGTACATGAGATACTTCGAGAAGAGAATGTTCTCTACTGCGGATATCCCCGAGGACTCGATCGCAACTCGACACCCCTCGATCGTGCGCAATCTGCTGAGTACGAAGTCCAAGTCCTGAATGCCGTATGGAACGCCGCAGAAATAGGCGTCCCGATTTAGATAGTCGAGCTTGTCCGGATCCAACGTGCCCGATAGAAGCTGGCGGAAGAGAACCACTTCCGGCCTGGATCCCACGGGCAACGACTCGTCTATGATAGTCGCGACAAGCTCCGGATCGGTCCTCACGTTCTCCCGGATAATTCCCGCCAAGTCCCCATCGCGAATCATCCGCGCCGCAATCGACTCATGCTCCTCCAGAGGGAGCTCCTTCAAGCTGTGGGCATAGGGGAAATGGCCGAGATCGTGGAGAAGAGCCGCACAGAGGTACGCACGAGCGCTTTCCGGGCTCATGAGGGGGCATGTCCCGGCCGCCAGGAGCTTCCGAAGCATTCGGTAAGCTACGTGATAGACTCCCAAGCTGTGAGAGAAGCGAGTATGGGTAGCGCCGGGGTACACCAGATAGGAAGGGCCGAGCTGTTTGATTCGATTGAGCTGTTGGAACGGTTCGGTATCGATGATGCGTTGGAACCCTTCTGAGATGTGGAGATGCTTCCAGATCGGGTCGCGGATGGGGAGGTTGAAGTCGTGCTCCAGCTCGCGAAGTATCGTGTCGTGCGTGCTCACAGGCGCTCTTCCGGAGGAGGGATGTCGCAAGGTTAAGGAGCCGCGGAACGGGACGCCGGCAGGACACAGGCGCTATGCCCCTCGCCTCCGCCTCGATGTCATTCAAATCGATGGAAAGCGTAGTGGTGCGGGGCGGCCCTGTCAACGGACAAGGCAGAAGCGTACCGGAGGTTGGGGCGCGGCGGGACAGGGCAGATAGGGGCGCGGCGGGACAGGGCAAATGCCGTTGGACAACACCTTCAGAAGCGCGGCGGCGAGTGCCCGGTTTTGGAGGCTTGCCGAGGGCCCGTGGTGGTGTAGTGAGCGGAGTGGGGGAGTGAGGGCTTGCTTCAGCCGCTTTTCGCCGCCGCCGTGAAACCGTACTGGTCCAACTACGTTTGCCGTTGGGGGCGCGATTGTGCTGATTGACCGTCCGCAGGTAGCTCTGGTAGCGTATACATTGACATGAAAGGTCCTTTTGCCCGCCGTTCTGCCGTCTGTCTCGGATGTACCGTCGGACTGGCCGTTCTATCCGGCATGGTTGCGTCGCTTGTAGCGACAGCCCAAGAGGGCGAGGCGGATTCGGCGGAAGTAGCTTCCGTTGCGGTGGCGGAACAGATCGGGCGCGAGCCGGATCGCGACCCGGATGACGCCGCGTTCTGGCTTCCGCCGGATGCTCCGGGTGATTTGCATCCTCCGCGTGATCAGAAGATTGGACCGTTGGTGACTGCGGCCGGCGGTACACGAGAGGAACGACTGGTTGTTCGCCGTGTGCGGGCTTTCGTGGAGCGGCTCTCGGAAGGGGATCTTGACACCGATGCCGTCGCCGCGAGCGAACGCGCGTCTTTCCGGCGGCGCTTTCGTGTTGTGCTGGATCGGGCGTATCTGCCTCATGAGGTTCGAATAGGAACGATAAGCTTCCCTGGCAATCGCGGAGAGAGCCAGGCTGTGGCTTCCATCCGGTTGTTTGGAGACCCTGGAGACGCGCGGGGAAGCGTATACCTTGTTCGCGAAGAGGGGCGTTGGGTCATAGAAGACATAGCGCTTGATTTCTCTCTGTTGTCTGAGCCGGCGGACCCTCCCGACCCGTACCGACCTGGTGACGACGGCTGGAGTGTACGATAGGCCTGCGAGGCACGGAGCTCAACGCCCCGGGATCAGCGCCGGGTGGCGCTCGAGCCGTAACGGAAGAAGAGGGAAGCCGGCAGTGGCGCAGAGCATGACGCGCGTTCAAAAGGAAGTTGTCCTCCACTCTGCCGCGCATGAAGAGCTCTCGCTTGAAGTGCATCACGGGAACCTTCGAATACACGGACGGTTTTCCGACTTCGATCGACAGCGCATTGTTATTCTCGTTGACACCCCTGAGGATGTGCATCCGGGTGCGGAGGTCGATGTCTATTTTGGCTTTCGTGACAGTGTGATGACCTTTCGCTCCCTGGTAGAGGATCGCGCGGGGGATCGGGTCTTCTTGCAGACTCCGGAGGCGGTGTACCGGCAGCTGCAACGGGGCTACGAGCGAGTGCAACCGCCCGAAGGGACCGAGGTTGAACTGTATGTCTCGGGACAGCAGTACAATCTGAACTTTCCTCGCCTGGGGGAGAGCCAAGCCGCTGAACCGCCGGAGGTATCGGCCGGTTTTGACCCGGCGAGCATCGCGGATCTTCTGAAGTCGTTTCGAAAACGGGCATCCAAGATTGCCGCCGAGCATAAGATCGTCATGTTTCGCTCTCGGGCTCCCCAGGGCTTCGAAGAGCGTGTCGTGTCCATGACAGGCAAAACCGTTCTCTTGCCTTTGTCATATCGATATCGTTACGAGGCTACGGGCGTTGGCCCTCGAATGGTGGATCGTGCCGAGCTTCTGGAGCTCGAGTCCCAGGGGAAGCTTCGCCTCAGTGCCGCCGATAGCCCAGCGGTAGCCGGGTCAGCCGCGCAATCGCCGGATAGCGGGGAAACCGGGTCGATAGACAAAGAGGGAAGCAAGCAGGGCGCCGAGGAGAAACGACGCTTGGAGGCTCGGAGGGAGACCGTGTCTGTGCTCCAAGCGCTCAAGCGAGCAGAGGCAGTGCGATATGAGCGCGGGATACTCTGTGAACTCTACTGTCCGATTATATTCCAGCGCTACGTCGTCGGATACATCTACCTGCTTCGCGGCCTGTCGCGCGGACATGCGCAGCCATTCGACCCGACGGAGGTTGAGTTCGTACATCAGTTTTCGCGTATTCTGGCATACGCGCTACAGGTTAACGGATACTTCAAGACGGAGCCCGTTCAGCGGGAGATCCGCGGGACCGAGCTCATCGATATGAGCGCCTCCGGGGTTCTCTTCGCCGTTTCGGGAAGTGCTCGGGATAGTATCGGGCGGTACATGGAGAGTAAGGTAGTTATCCGATTCCCGGGCCAGTCATCAATCGAGGCTACCGGAAGGGTTATGCGGCTCTACCAGGGCGCCGGAATCACCTACGTTGCGGTGCACTTCACAGCAATGGAGCCGGACGATTTCGAGCGGTTGTTTCTCGTGCTCTACGGGGACCAGTATCGGGGAGACGCGGATTTCACTCTGAGTAGCCGGCCCTCGCCCGTTGATACGGAGGCTTGACACTACGCCGCAGCAGTGCCCGAAGGGGGATGTAACGG
>PWGF01000039.1 GCA_003554375.1 Spirochaetaceae bacterium | reverse complement strand
TTCCCCTTCTTACACCAAACAATGAGGAGAAATCAGTTCCTCCCACCCTGATATTCAGGATCAAATCTTTATATGGCTGCAAAATATCCCGGAGTTGCATAAGTTCGTTGGTACGGGTTTCTATCATGGCGATGGATCGTCCCTCCAATATGGGCATTCCGTAAAGCGTCACATTGAGCTCATCATTTAACTCTCTTAATATATGCAGGTATTCATTGGCATTATAGCTGTAGAATTTTGGAAAGACAAAGCCAGACAGGATGTTTGCAAGTCTAGGGTTTAGCTGTCTGGCAAAACTTCTGAACTGCTCTGTTGTTCTCACCCTGATGAAGGTTAGCGGTATGTCATTGTGTGAAACGACTCCCTGCTCTATTGCTTCTGCAATCTTGTTGAGATGACTGATGACGTTTTTTTCAGCGGGTAATAATTCATTTTCCATGATGGCATCTTCGAAGCACATCACCATAGATGTTAAATCTGTAAGCTCTTTGTTCAGAATCTTATCAACAACCTCTTTTGTGCCAGGCATATACAAAGTTGCACCAAGACAATACTGTAATAAACTCCTCTCGGTGTTTTTATTAAACTCTATTGGATTGAGAACAAACTTAAAACCTGGATTATACATGTGATGTTTCATGATTATAACCTCCCATTAGTGATTTTGTAAAGCTTAAGTAATTACAATAAATTCCAAAGGAAAATATAACTTAATTTAATAATAAAAATCAAAGCATTTATCTTACCCAATTGATGCTTTTGGGGATGAGATTGCTTCGGTATAATAGACATCTATTATTCTCTTTACAAGACTAACCTGCTTTGCCCGCTGCTTAGCCTCGGTAGCTGTTGTATCCCATCCGTGCGTTTTGGCTACCGAACCCCCGGTTTTAAGGTATAATGGAGCAGTGACACGTATCATTTCAGGGACTTCGTAGTGCCTTATAAATCCACCTGAAGATGCAGGGTTTTCAGTGTGAAGGTCGATTGGAATATCAATGGCTTGTCGCATAGATGCCAACATAGGCAATTGTAAATCTCTGACAGGATTTACCGAATCGGCTCCAAGTGATTCCAATAGTTTGGCAGAACAAGGATTTCCATGTCCTGTATGTGCTGATATTTTGTATTTAATATTTGAAGGAATCTCATTTTGTTTACGCATTTGATCCAATACCCACAATAATCCTTCATCATATAGAAGAAATGTATTACAACCAAAAGAGAGAGCTCTTTTCACATCCTCAATAGCCCGTACAATCTGTTCTTGCCCTCGTAGTCGCAAGCCCATTCTTTGTCCTTCGGATGATAACACTGACGGGCTTGTATCATATGTTGCTCTTGGCCCTATTGCCAAAACCAAGTCAACTTGCCATTGTTTCGCCAAAGCAACCATTTCTTTAATATCGTTATCTGAGAGCAACATTATACCTTTTGTTTGGGTTACTCTGTGAATAGGAATATTATAAACATCAAGTTCTTCAAGCAATGCTTTCATTGCTGCCGGGCTTTGTATTCCCGGAACTTCAAACCTGTATTGAGCGCCGTCAGTGAATCTTTTTGCTGAAGTAGGCAAATCATATTTATCTCCTGATGGTAATCCTATTTTTGTGAGATATTTTCGTGTTTCTTTCATTTGTATGCCCTCCTCATCTTATAAAACTTGTATTTGATTTTTAGTATTCTACGATTTTTTTAATTGTTACATTCCGTTTTTAAAGATACCACAACACTATACGGAGCAATCATTTTAGATGCAAGCTCACCTGTGGTTTCAATTAAAATTAATTATCGAACACTACTCTGTTAAGAGATTTTATTAATTAATTAATTGCCTTTCTCTTCATTCATAAAAGCTCCGGTTATTATTATCTCTATATACTCAATAATAGATTTTTTGCCCTGAATAATAACTGATTCCGAAAAAGTAGTTCAACTAAACTATATAAATCATTCAAAATTTATCTGTGATATTTTCTTTCATTTTCCCTTTATCCTTATGCTTTATTAATTATTTCCACTATTAATTCCAGCTGTTTATCTTCCAAGTCCGGATAAGCCGGCAAGCAAATAACCTCTTCCGTAATCCTTTCTGATACAGGTGATTTGCCCGGTAACGCAGAATCCAAACCTCTGTATGAAGGAAATTGACTAATCAAGGGATAAAAATATCGCCGACCATGAATGTTATGTTGTTTCAGTTTTTCATACAATGCATCCCTGCTCATTCCAAATTCTTCTTTATCAATAAAAATGGGAAAGTATGAATAGCAATGCTTAACACCGGGAAAATCCTCCAAATAAGATAAACCATTGATGTTTTTAAGTAACCTACGGTATTTCCGGACAATTTGTTTACGTTTTTCAATTACAGAATCTATATATTTTAACTGTAACAGCCCCATTGCCGCTTGTATTTCATTCATTTTGCCATTAATTCCCGGAGCTACCACTTTGGTTTCACCTGCAAATCCAAAATTCTTAAGATTGTCAATACGTTTTTTTGTAACTTCATCATGACTAATAATTGCTCCTCCCTCGAAAGTATTAAATGCTTTGGTGGCATGGAAACTCATCACCGACAAATCGCCAAAATTCAATACCGGCTCACCGTTAATAGTCACTCCAAAAGTATGACATGCATCATATACTACTTTCAGACCATAGATATCGGCAATCTCTTTAATCCGCTCAACATTACAAGGGTTCCCATATACATGTACAGGGAGAATTGCTGATGTTTTAGGAGAAATAGCTGACTCAATCTTTTCGGGATCCAAATTGCAGGTCTCCGGATCTATGTCAACAAAAACCGGTTTAATATTGTACCACCAAAGAGAATGAGTGGTTGCTACAAAGCTATATGGCGTGGTAATCACTTCTCCTGTAATTTTCAACTCTTGAAGGGCTGTTATTAAAGCTAGTGTACCATTGGCAAATAAAGAAATATACTTTACACCAAGATACTTGCAAAGTTCTTCCTCTAACTGTTGATGATATGGACCTTTATTGGTAAGAATTTTGCTCTCCCATATCTTTTCCAGGTAACCCTGAAATTCTTCAAGAGGCGGTAAGTGTGGTTGAGTTACATGAACAGAGTCAGTTTCTTTTTTCATGTTAATTATTTATGACTGGTTTAAGCTATTAATGAAGTTTCTTACTTTATGTGCGTTTTCTGTTATATTATCGGCAGTATTGATTTCAAGACAAGGAACATCATTTTTTAATAGTAATTGTAGTAAAACCGATTTATTATTTATTGATTTCTTGTTTTTGTTATGTAATTCTTCTTCTTTTAAGTTGCGATGTTGTGATCTTGTTTAACCTTTTTCTTTAGCTCTTTTTAAGCTATTGTAAGTAATAAATTCTTCTGAACTGTTGAAAAAAACAATAGCAACATCTTGAATCAACATTCTAAAGTACTCCGGTTTATCTTTTGATAAATCAATAAATTCGTTTGTAAAATTATGAACTACACCTTCATCCATTATTATTTTAAAATCCTTATTGTATCTCTTAAAAATAAGATCTTTTTTTAATATTTTATAAAAATAAGACAACAGACCCATTTTTCTAAAGATGGAATGGTCTTTTTTCCCCAATAAAACTCGTTTTGTTTTTAATTCGAGTAGTTCGGCAAAGGGTTCGGAAATGTAATGATTGTTTTTGAGTTTAGTATGATGCTGAATAAATTCATCCGCTGACAGCCATTTATCTCTTTTTGTTCGTAATTTAATAAGCTCTTTGTATAATGTTGTTTTGCCTATACCGGAAGGTCCAACAAATTCTATTTTAAGGGGTTTCCCGGTTTTATATCTACTCTCAATATTTTTTGAGGGCAGTTTTTTAATATCATAACCGGCTAGATTTATAATATTTCTTAAAAAAGTCTTCATTATTTTAAACAATTTGAAGCTCGGTTAGTCATTTTTAAAAACCCTACAATTTTCTTAAATACTCACCATACGAACTTTTACCCTGAAGTTCAATATTTTCATCCAATTGTGCACGATCTATATATTTCATCTTATAAGCTATCTCTTCAACAGCTGCCACTTTAAGGCCTGTTCTTCTTTCAATTACTTTTACAAATTCAGTGGCATCAGTCAATGCTTCATGAGTGCCGGTGTCAAGCCACGCATAACCCCTGCTCATTACCTGTAGCTTCAAACGTTGCCGTTCAAGAAAAGCCTGATTCACTGAAGTGATTTCTAATTCGCCGCGACCTGAAAGCTTAACATCTTTAGCGACTTTAACTACGCTATTGGGATAAAAATAAAGTCCTACAACCGCATAATTACTTTTAGGCATTGTTGGTTTCTCTTCAATACTGACAACATTACCTGACTTATCAACTTCTGCAACACCATAC
>PWGF01000432.1 GCA_003554375.1 Spirochaetaceae bacterium | reverse complement strand
TTTACCAGGACTACGCGGACGTTCTCAACGCCGACAGCGGCTACAACGTCCTGAGCTACCTCTCCAACCACGATATCCGGCTGTGGGCAGGCATCGTCGATCACGACCCCGTGGACCAGAAGCGCGGACTTACGCGGCTCTTCCTGTTGCCGGGGGCCATCCACCTCTTCTACGGAGACGAGCTCATGCGTGAGGAGTTCGAGGTTGGGACCGAACCCGAGCAGGGCGTCCGCTCACCCATGGACTGGGACAAGATGGGCAACGACGTCCACGAGCACACGCAGAGGCTCGGGCAATTCCGCAACCGGAACATCGCCGTGGGCGCAGGCCAACACCAGCCGCTCGAATCGACCGGCGGCTACGCTTTTGGCCGCGACTACTTCGGCATGAACAGCGTTGCCGCGGTCCTGGAAGCATCCGGCGAGGTTGAAGTCCAGGTAGGAGACCTCTTCGACGACGGCACCGAGCTGTACGACCCCTACAACGACGCCACCGCTACCGTCGAGGACGGTGCGGTCACCTTCGACGCAGGCGAGCGTGGGCTGATTCTTATCGAGGAAGCGGAGGCCGAGGACGCCGCGGACGACGACGCGTAGCACGGACGCGAGGGCCTGGCGGATCAGCAACGCGAGGCCCAGAGTCACTCAAGCGCCAAGCAGCAGGCCCGGGCCGGCGTTCGCCGCCCGGGCCGCTTTTTCCCGGAGCCATATGCCGGGTAGCGATGCCCGCGCGTGGGGGGGACGGCCCCCCATCCGTTTGCCCGAACTCCTCCTACGCCGGGCTACTCCGTTTCGCCTACGCTGGGCCTGCAGCGGGTCTACCCGAATGCCTCAGTGGACCCATGCGTCAACTACGTCCCGGTTCTGCTCGACCCACTCCGTGGCATTCTCATACGCGTCGCCGTGCTTTTTGTGCGCGTTCCAACTCATGAGCTCGGCGAGCTCGGAGATCTCCCAATACATGTTCGTGAGGAACTGGTGAGCCGCGGGCATATCGTGGTCCAGGTTCTCACGCGCTACGGCATGGATATTCTCCTTTGGGCCGTACAGGCCCTCAGGATCCTCCAGGTACTTCAGGTCGTACTGCGCTTCCATAGGATGCGGAGTCCAGCCGGTGACAACGATCCACTCTTGGTCGTCGTACGCTTCCGCCAGGGCGGTCTGCATGGCCTGGTCACTTCCTTCGTCGAGCGTGAAATCCTCCAGGCCGTATTCGTCGAGCGCCTGCTCGGTAGCGCTCATAATGCCGGCGCCCGACTCGATTCCGATGATCTTGCCATCGAACTCATCCGTGTGGTCGTTGAGCTCCTCGATGGAGTCGATAGTAACGTAGGTCGGAACCATGAGTCCTATCCGGGTCCCCTCGAACACCGCCCCGAGATCGTCCACGTCATCCGCAAAGTCGTCGTAGAAGGAACCATGGGTGTAGCGGAGCCAACCGGCAACAAACGCGTCCGCCTCCTGCTCCGCGACGTCTGACCACATTTGCTCCGCGTCGCCGGCAGTGACCTCTACATCGTATCCGATCTCTTCCAGGAGTACCTGCGCGGTATAGGTTTTGGCAATGGCGCAGTCCCAATGAACGTAACGTAACTCCAGCTCTCCCTCGCCCTCGAGCGGCTCCGCGTCTGCGGTCCCATTTCCGTTGATTTCATCCTCAAGCCCTAAGTGATCGCAGCCGAGAACAAGCCCGAAGGCCGCCACCGTTACTACCATGAGCCCCAGAACACTCCTCATCTGTCACCCTCCTTGAACCAGCTAGTGTCCTTAGACAATAGCACGCGGACACTATGCAGTCGATGCAGTTCGAAGATCGATCGTGCTCTCCGGAGATCCAGGCCTTTCCACCGGAGCGACCGCGGCGCGAAGGGCGAGTTCATATGAGCGCACCCCCACCCCGGCGGCGCGGCCGCCGGTGGGCGCACCGCTTCGCCGGTATGGTTGCGTGTATCGGAACGGCTATTCCCCGACCGTATACCCGGCCAAGTCGTACACGGCGGTCTCGTACGGTTCGAGGTCGGGGCCGTCGGTCACGGCGAAGCCGCCGGATTCGGGGTCGACCTCCGGGGTGCCGGGGATCTCGGGGGCGCCGCCCGCGTCGGCGGGGCCGGAGGTGCCGTGGAGGCCGGTGAGCTCGGGGGTGTCGCCGGGGTCGAAGGGGCCTCCGGGCATCTCGAGGTGAGGGGAGCTGATGGAGTCGCCGCTCAGGTTGATCGTAACGAGGGAGCTCTCCTCCTCCGTGTAGCGGACGAAGGCCGCGACGCGATTGTCCTCGGTATGGACGCGGTCGTAGCGGCCGTACTGGAGGCTCGGGCGCTCGTTCCGGAGGGTAATGAGACTCCGGTAGTGCTCGAGGAGCGAGTCGGGGTCTCCCTCCATCGTCGCGACGCTCCGTTCCTCCCAGGCGGGTCCGAGCTCGCGCCACGGCTCGCCGTCGGTAAACCCGGCGTACGGCTCGTCGGAGTCACACTGCATGGGCCTGCGGATATCGGGGTCCGGCTTGGTCCCTTCCATGCCGATCTCTTCGCCGTAGTAGACGAAGGGGAAGCCGGGACCGGTCAGAAGGAGCGCCGCCGCGCTCCGGCTCCGGTCGAGATCGCCGTCCAGATCCGATATGAAGCGGTTCATGTCGTGGTTGCGGACGAAGCTCGCATAGCCACCGGCCGGATACGCCTCCTGAATCCGCTCGATGGAGACGTGCAGCCGCGAGTTCGTCCCGCGCTCGGCTGCACCGAAGTAGAGGTCGGCAAGGTCGAACTCGAAGGCCGCATCCACCGCGCCGCGCTCCACATAGGGGACGACCTCACGGGTCGAGCTCCACACCTCGCCTACGGTGAACGCCTCTTCGTCGACGTCCTTGTAGAAGTCGCGGAAGTCCTCGAACCACGCAATCGTCTCCGGCGTGTTCTCCATCTGCTCGTCCACTTTTATGAGGTGCTTGATCGCATCGAGCCGGAAGCCGTCGACGCCGATCTCGGTGAGCCAGTACTCGGCCACGTCGTACATCTCCTCGGTGACTTCGGGGTTCTCGTAGTTGAGGTCCGGCATCCCGTGCCAGAAAATGCCCAAGTAATGGTCGTCCCGGTCGGGGTGCGGATTCTCATGCCACACCGGCTGGCCCCACGGCCCCAGGTAGTCGCCCGGCTCGTCCTGCCAGATGTACCAGTCGCGGTACTCCGAGTCCGGCTCCTGCGACGCCTCGAACCACGGGTGTTCCCACGAGCTGTGGTTCACCACGAGGTCCACGAGCACCTTGATGTCGCGCTCCTCGGCCTCGTCCAGGAAAGTCTGGAACTCTTCCATCGATCCGTACTCCGGGTTGAACCCATAGTAGTCGGTCACGTCGTAGCCGTGGTAGCTCGGCGACGGATTGACCGGGAGCAACCAGATCCCCCCGATCCCGAGCTCCTCGAGGTAGTCGAGCTTCTCCGTCATCCCGGCAAAGTCCCCTACCCCGTCGCCCGAGGAGTCGTAGAAGCTCCGAACGAAGATCTGGTAGAAAACCCGCTCGTTCCACCACTCCACGTGGTCGTCGTCGAACTCCTCCTCAAACGGGTCCGGCTCAGGAATCGTCGGATCAGGCCGCTCCTCCGGCGTCTCGCACGCGGCAAGGAGAAGCCCCGCCGCCACGAGCAGAGCAAGTAGCCCGAGGCCAAGGCCCGGCCCTTTCCGGCCGCCGCCGCTTTTCCGGCCGCTACCTCCTTTCCGGCCGCTACGTTCTTCCCGGCCGCAGCGTTCTTCCCGGCCGCCCCCTACGGGGCACCGGAATCCCGTCTTTCGTCGCGCGCGGTCCGCCGACCGGCTCAGTAGCACAGTGCGCATTGTTCAGCTCCTTTCTCGAGGTCGATCACGAGCTCGGCGGCGTTGCCTTCGCCCACTCCCGCGATCGCCCAGTTGTACTCATTGTCGTCCGCATGGAGCACCCGGTCCTCCGTCCCCGCGCGCATCATCGTGAGCGCCACCTCACAGCCGGGGAAATAGCGCGCGCCCCAGTCGTTTATGGTCGTAGGCTCGTAGTACATCGTAAACTCCAGCCGGCCCTCCTCCACCGTGCGCGTATAGTCCTCCTTGTAGCCTTCGTCGCGCACCGGGTTGTGCCCCGGCCCGTCCTCGTGCTCGGCAAAGTGGAGCCCGATCCCCTCGAACCCGCTCGCGTTGGGCCCATGAAACCCCGTGTTCCGAAGCCCCCCACCGATCAGGGTAAAGGCCTCGCCCTCCTCCTCTTCCGGCACGTTCCGGAAGACCAGCCGAACCTCGGCAAGATGCTCCACCTCGCCCCCGTCCGGCTGGTGGTGCTTCTCGAGCTCGGCGTTGTCGACGCGGATTCCCCAGGCGACCGGCGTCGTGGCCGACAGATCCACGTCGGGGATCTCCGGCTCCGGCTCGGGCTCCGGGG
>PWGF01000307.1 GCA_003554375.1 Spirochaetaceae bacterium | reverse complement strand
TGGAAAGGGTTTAGTGAACTGCTCCAGGGTATTCTAAATGATATTCTGCGGATTACAACCCGGACGCTTATCACCCGGCCCCTGGCTGAAGGGCTTAGCGGGGCCATTTCCGGCATTGGATCTGGCGGATCAGCTACAACCGAATCAGTAGATGACGCGCTGATTCAAAGCAACGGGACTATTGTGCGGTTCCACCCGGACGATAACCTCCTGGCGATGAAAGACTTTTCTAAGCTGCTTGATGAAGAAAAAATCGCCCAGGAGATCGCCAAAGTATTACCCTCCGCGGGGTCTTCCGGGAAAGTATCTCAGAAACTTGCGGCCTCGGTTTCTGAAATTGATTTTGCGGGTGGGTCCACAGAGCGGATCATTGAAAAAATGCGGCCGCAAGCAGATACGCGCGGTTCCGGCATAACGGTTAACAATATCATAAACCGCCCGCGCAGTACCGGGCTCAGCCAGCGGCAAACCCAAAAAGCGGCCCCGTCAACCGGGGACCCGTTCCGCAGCACGCAGCAGGAATTAGTAGAACGGCATACCGAATCGTTAGAGAAAAGCTTAACGAAAATATTTTCATCCAGTTCTACCGAGACCCGCCGCGACTCACGGCATGAAATCCTGGCCCCGGCTATACACGAAACCCGGCGCGCGGAGCCAGAGCTTAAAACCAATATCCAGATCAATGTAGAAAACCATACCGGGGCGGACGTAGACATCCAGCAGCGGGAAACCATGGACGGTATCCAGATCACAGCCACCATTAAAGAAACCGTGGAGGGCCTGATGAATACCGGGCGCCTGGACCGCACCATGAAAAAGAATTTTAACATCAACCGAAACCCAGCACGAAGAGGCTAATCATGGCAGTATGGCCCGCAAGTTTACCCCCTTTACCCGCACCCATGGACGTGGCTGTGCAAGACGCTTTTTTGCGGTCGGATATGGATACCGGCCCGGGAAAAGTCCGGCGAAGGTTTACAGCGTCCGCGGTTTTCTATACATTCACCCTGCGCATGGAGGGGAGCCAGTACGCAGACCTGATGACGCTATACAACACCACTGTGGACTTTGATATGAACGATCCGGTTTCCGGGAACCTGGAACAATTCCAATTTAACGCGCCGCCGGACGCCCGGATTATCACCGGAGCCCCGGCAAACGCGGACCGCATTCTCGATGTAAGCATTCAACTTAAAAAGATACCATAATGCCCAGACAAGTCTCAGCTACCGCCCTTGCGGCAATGATGGCCGAATCAACGGACCAGGTATTTTTAACCCTGGTTGAAATCGCCCACCCCGGCATCAGCACGCCGCTGCGTTTTGTAAATGATACGCGGCCCCTTACCCATGGCGGGCAATCCTACGAGCCCGCAGGTTTTACATTCCGGCTGCCCGAGGACGTCGAGGATAATGTGCCGGCCGGCCAGATTGTTCTGGACAATACCGACCGCCGGATTATCCAGGCGGTGCGCGGGCTGAATACGGCCCCGCTGATTACGGTAAAAATTGTGCTGGCCGATTCCCCGGACACCATCGAACTGGGGCCTATGAATTTTGCGCTGCGCCAGTTTTCCTATGACGCCGGAACGGTTACCGGCCGGCTTAGCTACGATGAAGATTTTTTAAATGAAGGGTTTCCCAAGTATAACCTAAACCCACGAACCGCAGCGGGGCTGTTTTGAGCATAGACAAATTTATAGGCGTTCCGTTTAAAGCACTGGGCCGGACATTTGCCGGCTGTGACTGCTGGGGACTGGTGCGGCTCTTGTACCAGGATAAGCTGGGCATAGATTTACCAATGTACGCGTCCTACGCCAGCGAGACGGACACCAAAACCATAAGCAGTATAATCAGCCGCCAAAAGATACATTGGACCCCTGTGGCCAAATTTGAGCCCGGCGATGTGATTGTTATTCGCATGGCCGGCAAAGAATGCCACGTGGGCATCTACTTATCCGGAAACCGGCTGCTACATGCGCGGTCCGGGGTAGACTCCTGCATAGAAAGCCTGGACCACACACGCTGGAGAAACCGGATTGCCGGGGGGTACAGGTATGAGTAAAGCTTTTTTAGTTTGCCGGCTAAACCCGGTCACACGCAGAACGTTCTCCTGCAGCCTGCCGGCCGGGGGGAGGCTATCGGACCATTTCACGCTATCGGAAAATATTTACACCGAGGTAAACGGGCTCCGGGTCGAGGACGCGGTTATCCGCGAGGGCGACTTCATAAGCATGACCGTCGTCCCTATGGGGGACCGCGAGTCCAGAAAAGATCTGACGCGCACCGGGATTATTTTAGCTGTTCAGGTTGCGGCCGCATTTGCCACGCAAGGCATGAGCTCCTGGGCGCAGATCGGCATCACGACAGCGGCCAGCGTCGGAGCCAGTATCGGCGTGAACGCACTTATCCCCCCGTCGCCGGCCAGTTTTTCAGCCAGTGACGCCGCAGGCGACGCATTCAACCGGCTGGGAGCGCTTACCGGATCCCGGAATCAGATCACGCCTTACGGCACGGTCCCCCGGGTATACGGCAAGCGGAAAATCTACCCGCCGATGAGCGCCCGGCCTTATACCGAAATTGTAGCCAATGAGCAGTTTCTGCGCTTACTTTTTGTGCTCGGCGAAGGGCCGCTGCACCTCTCGGAGCCCAAGATCGGGGACACGATAGTCGGGAGCTTTGATGCGGATAATAAATTCACGCCCAACGAAGCGTTCCAAAATTTAGAGATCGATGTAGCTGAACAGCCGGAGCTATACGCCAGCCAGGTAAACCAGCAGGACCCCGGGGCATCTTTTACCGAGGACGACGACAGCGCGATACGAACAACGGCCCCGGACGCGGAAGAAATTAGCATAGATTTGACATTCCCCCAGGGGCTTTTTGTTGCCGGCCCGAATAAATTCGCCGGCCAGCACAGCGTAGACTTTCGTATTGAGCTGCGCCTGGTAGGGGAAACAGAATGGGAAAATATCGGCGGTCCGGCGAATGAGATTACCGACGGCGGGCGCACTACCCGAAACCGGGGCTCCAGTAAATTTTTATCCCGGGCTACCGATCAAACCTACAGAGCGCTCTCGGATAAACGAGAGACGCTGCGCGTAGGACTTTCCTGGATGGTTGAACCCGGGCAATATGAGGTTCGCATCACCCGGGTAGCCTCGCGGCCCCAGGAAGAGGACACGCAAATATTTGAGCTTGCAAACTGGACCGCCCTGCGCACCATTATCCACGAAGAGCCCACTAACATGCCCGGCGTGGTGCAGATCGGGCTGCGCATTAAGGCTACCGATCAGATTTCCGGTATTCTGGATAACTTCTCCGTGGTTGCTGAAAGCCGGCTGGCCGTTTATGACGGCGCGGCCTGGAGCGAGCCCGTATTCAACCCGGCCACCGGCGCGGGGACAGGCGGAGCCATAACCAGCAACCCGGCCTGGATTATGGCGGACATTTTAACCGGGGGCCAAAATGCCCGGCCTATTCCGAAAAGCCGGTTGAACAGCGCTTCATTTAAAAGCTTTGCGGACGCCAGCGCAGCCGATAACCGGTTCTGTAATATTGTTTTTGACTCCCCCCGGACCGTTATACAGAGCGCGGCCATTGTGGGCTCCACGGCCCGCGGGGCGCTGGCCATTTCAGACGGCACCTACACGATTATCCAGGACGATGAGAAAACCACACCAGTGCAGCATTTCACGCCCCGGAACAGCTGGAACTTTTCATCTACCCGGCTATTCCCGGACGTGCCCCACGCGCTGAGGGTTAATTTTGTAAATCCCGAGGCCGACTGGCAGACCGATGAGGCCGTTGTTTATGACGACGGATACAGCCTGAACGGCGAAGTAGCGGGCACGGAGCCGGCTACTAAATTTGAGCTACTGGACCTGGAAGGAGTCACCAACTGGGAGCACGCCTGGCGTGAGGGCCGGTTCCGACTGGCCGAGGCCCGGCTGCGCCCCGAGCGGTACGTTATTGAAGCCGACCTGGAGAACCTGGTATGCGAGCGCGGGGATATGGTTCTGGCCACCCACGACATCACGCTCTGGGGGCTAAAATCCGGCCGGGTAAAATCAGTTTCAGGCTCCCAGATTGCCCTGGATGAGGCCGTAATCATGGAGGCCGGTAAAACATACAACATCCGGGTCCGGAGCAGTTCTGGGGCGACGCAGACAGCCCTGGTGGAGACCCAGGCCGGAGAGCAGACCACGGTGACCGCTACCGAAGCTTTATCTGTGGCCCCGGGGGACTTGTTTATGTTCGGCGAAGCGGGTACGGAAACCCAGGCTTTAAAAGTATTGGGCGTTGAGCCGCAGTCTGATTTTTCAGCCCGGATAACGCTGGTTGACGCGGCGCCTGAAATTTACGGCGCGGATACCGGACCCATACCAGATTTTGACAGCAACATCAC
>PWGF01000175.1 GCA_003554375.1 Spirochaetaceae bacterium | reverse complement strand
GTTCATATAGAGTCGGCTCAGACTCCTACAGAAGGGGGCCGGCTGGGGCGCGGAGGCGGGCTCGGACGGCGCCGGAGGCTCGGCCCCCTCGAGTCCCCCAGCCTCCTCGATTCGCCCGACGTCGACGATCGCCCGGCCCCGCCTTAGCCCGCTTTGGGGGCCGCCGTGGCAGCCCCGTTGGGGCCGCGCAGATGCAACGCAGGGACGTAAGTCGATGGAAGAAGCTGGACGTATGCGCAATATCGAAGCCATCTTACAGGAACTCCGCGAGCTCCGGTCGCTCGACTTGACCCAGCTACACGAGGAGAGCACTGGGACAGCCGGCGACTTCCGTCCCGGGCCTCGTCCCGGGTCAGGTCCCCGGCAAGATCCCGATCACGGTCGAGAACCCGCCTCCCCGCGCGCTACCGGCCCTGGGCGCGCTCCCGGGTCTCAACCGGCTCCCGGCTCTGAGCCCGCTCCCAAGCCCCGAAACCCGGCGCGGCAGGACTTCCACTCCTGGACGGCTCACTTCCAGGATCACTACGCCGGCCGTGACGGCGGCCGTTCACACGTCGAGCGATATATTCAGCTCCTGGAGCAGTTCCGGGCGCTCTTCGGGCGGCGCGACGTGTTTCTTGCGCGCGTACCGGGACGAATCAACGTCATCGGTGAACATACGGACTACAATGCCGGCCCGGTACTGCCGGTTGCCATCGATCGCGACATCGTGGCGGTGTTCGCTCCCCGGAGCGATGCTACGATCTCGGTCCACGACGCACGCGGCGAGTACGGCTCGCGGTCGTTCACCGTGCGCTCAAGAATCCCGCCCTTTGCTCAAGGAGACTGGGGAAACTACGTAAAGGCTGCAGCTCAAGAGCTTACGCGCTCACTTGCGCGTCCGGCAGGCGGGGGAGGCGGCAGCAAACGCGCGGTAGCCCCCGACGAAGGGCTCGAGCCCGACGCCCAGTCAGAAAGGACCGCAAGCACCCCATCGCTCACCGGCTTCGACGCGCTCATCCACAGCACCGTTCCGGCGGCTGCTGGGCTCAGCTCCTCGTCCGCGCTTGTCGTCCTCTCCGGCACGATGCTCTGTGCGGCAAACGGCCTTTCGCTCGAACCGAGGCGCTTTGCCCAGCTCATGGCCGAAGCCGAGCACTATGTCGGTACGCGCGGGGGCGGGATGGACCAGACCGTTACCATCCTCGCCGAGCGGGACTCGGCCCTCTTTATCGATTTCGCCGACTTCGTCATCCGTTCGGTTCCCCTCTCTGCCCAACACAGCTTCGTCATCGCCCACAGCTTGGTAGAGGCCCCCAAGAGCCGCGCCGCCAGAGCGTCGTACAACCTCCGGGCCGCGGAGAGCAGAATGGCGGGCGCACTGTTCCGCCGGGCGGCAGAGAAAGAGCTGGGACGCTCCGTCCCCCACGAGCTGATCGGGAGCTTACGCCACGCCGGTCGCGACCTCGGATTTCGCCGGCTCCGGGCGCTGGCACGGAACACCTTCCATGAGGAGCCGTACACAGCCGACGAAATCGCGAGCCTTCTGGCGATCACGGAAGAGCAGCTCGACGAACGGTTCCACCTGTCGGACACGCTCGAAGCTCCCGAAGCCCCGAAGCGCTCGCCCGCCGAAGCCGCCACCAGCACCGGCACGGGCAGCAGCGGCACTGCCGGGACCGGCGGCAGCGACCGTGCCGCCGCGGGTGCCCGCTACAAACTGTACCAGCGGTTCACGCACGTGCTGGAGGAGTCGCTGCGGGTGGAGCAAGTAGTCGAAGCCCTTGCCGCGGGAGATCTCCGGGAGGTGGGGCGGTTGATGGATGCCTCCCATGAGAGCTGTCGTGATCTCTACGAAATCAGCTGCCCCGAGCTCGACGAGCTCGTTGAGATCGAGCGAGCAGCGGGCGCGTTGGGGGCGCGGATGACCGGGGCCGGCTTCGGTGGGTGCACCATCTGTCTGGTGGAGACGGCCCGGGTCGAGGAGACCGTTGCCGAGCTCATCAAGGGCTACTACCAGGAGCGGCGAAGCGAGTATCGCGACGACTACCGGAACCTCGTCTTCCCGATCCGCGCGGTGCCCGGCGTCTCGGTGCTCTGAGCGACACAAGGCGCGACAGTTCGGGCGTCCCGCACAGTGATCGCCGGGCGCGCCCCTAATCTTTTGAGACCGCGCACACTCCAGCCCGCCCGCCCCCCAGTATAGCGTTTCCGTGCCGCCGTGCCCCCTGCAGCCCCGAGGACGATCAACTGCCTGCAACGTTGAACGGCCGGGATCGTCCGTGGCATCTTTGGTCCCGTATGGGTATGAAGAAGGCGATGCGAAAAACCCGTAGACGCCTCCGCTACGATATCGCCGGCCCCACCCGGCGCGCCCGAGGTTCCCGGCACAATCCGCAGGCGCGGCACACCCCGCACGCCCCGCCCACCCGCGGAACCGGGGCCACGCGGCCAGAGGCTCGGAGCTCCCCTTCTCCGGAGGCCGCCGCGCGGCGGCGGGCAAGCCGGTTTGCGGCCGCGATCCCTCTGGGGGTGCTCGCGCTCCTGCTCACCTTCGCTCCGCCCGCCGCGGCGAGCCCGGGCATCACCAGCTCCGGGGAAGATGCCCACCGGTACGCCGCCCGGCATGTGGACCGCGGCGTCCAGCGGTACTTTGTGGATCTCCATTACTTTATCCGTCATGAGGAGCGTGAAGGGTCGCCACGGCGAGATCCCGTCGATCTCATGTACGGCATGGCCGATCACTATGGGAACGATGACGGCCGAGTGACCACCGGCGAAAAAGAGGCGTTTGCGAACGTACTCGACCATCTGCTTCCCGCCCTCGCGGATTTCGAGTATGGCGGTGCGAGCGGCCGCGTTCAGATGACCGATTACGAAAAGATGGTCTCCGATCTTCGCCTCAATCAGACCTTCGACACCGCCCGGACCTTCACCCGCGAGTACACCGCATACTACAATGAGGTCGAGCTCGATGAGCGGGAAGAAGTGCGAAGGTACTTGCGGCCGGCTGAGTTGGAGGCCATGTACCAGGCGTTTCGGGATAGCTACTCAGACCGCCTCGCGCGGCGGCGCGACCGCCCATTTCCCCGATACGAGCCTGAGCGGCGGGAGGATCCCAAGGAGCTGATCGAGATGGTCCTCGACCAGGTGTTCCGCGCGCTCCTCGAGGAGCTGAACTAAAACCCGGTGCAGCCGGCTTTCGGGTGCGCGTGAGGTCTACCGGGCGCGGCCGGCCTTCCGGCAGAACGACTTCCCACCGCACCCGGCTTCCCGGTGCGGGTAAGCTCAACCGGGGTGCGGCCGGCCGGGCTCCCCGGCGCAGCCGCGCCTTCTGATCCCGGCTTCCCAAGCTCAGCCCTTCGATTCCATCCGGGCGATCTCCGGAATCGTCGAGATAAGTAGATTCGTCATCTTCTCGGCGTTCTGCTTGAAGATCTCGAGCACTGCTTCCCAGGTGACGGCCTCTTCGTCTTCCTTCCAACAGTCGTAGTCCGTGGACATTGCAACCGCCGCGTAGGGAAGCTCCAGCTCGTTGGCGATGATGCACTCGGGCGCAATACTCATGTTGACGACATCGGCCCCCCACGCGCGGAACATATGGGACTCCGCTCGCGTGGAGAAGCGCGGCCCTTCGATCGTCACTACGGTGCCCCGCTCGTGAACCGATATGCCCTGCGCCTTCGCCTTCTCGAAGAGTATGCGGCGCAGGCCCTGATCGAACGGGTCCGGCATCGCCACGTGATGCAACCCGTCCTCGAAGGAGTCGAAGACCGTTACGTCCCGCCGGCGTGTGAGGTCGATGAACTGGTCCAGAATGACGAAATCCCCACGGCCGATCTGTTCCCGCAGCGACCCCACCGCGGTCGTTGCCAGGACATGCGTACACCCTTGGTCCTTGAGTGCCTGCAGGTTCGCACGATTGGGAACCTGGGTTGGCGGAAGCCGGTGGTCACGGTCGTGGCGTGAGAGGATGACCACGTCGACCCCTTCGATCTTTCCCACTGTCAACGTGGACGACGGATCGCCGAAGCGAGTGCGTGCCTTCACCTCCTCAGGTTCTGCGATAATCTCCGGGTTCTCCAACCCGGACCCTCCGATGATTCCGACTTTTGCCATACCTACCTCCTTGTTCTCAGTAGTCATACTCGATCCGAACGCGGGCAAGTGCCGTCGCCGGCTCACTCGCGCTCGGCGATCGCGGCATAGGCTTCCGCGAGAGTACGCCCCGCCGCAAACACGCCGTCCTGATGCCCCCGCGTGGCCAGGATCACCGGAATACCGACCGGGTAGCCATCCATCCGGCCCCTATCATCCGTGCCGGACCCATATCCCTGCGCTCCCCCTTCCCGGGAACCATCCGTGGCGGTTCCGCCGCCGGACGTATCCTCGCGCGGTGGACGGCCCACTACGAGCTCCGAAATGCGCCGGTACAGCTCGGGGCTTCCGTAGGGGATATGCTCCTCCGTGGCGAGGGTCCCCTCGCGCAAAAGCTTCTCCCACAGCCCCCGGCGGTGCACATGGATCACCGCGCCTACCTCCGGCCGTTCGTAGAGAGCTGCGTGGCTCAACGACTCGCTCGAAGGGAGGCACGGCCCGCGACAGTGAACCGTATTCCGAGCGAAGTCCCAACGCTCCACGATCACGTAGTCGCCGCCGGTCAGAGCCCGCTTGTGTCCGGTCTGGGTGCCGGAGATGACGAAACCGCCGGAAGCCCGGCCGGCGCTGATGTTGCCATAGCCCACCCCGGCCGCGTCGTCATACCCGATCATCCCGCGCTCCCACAGCCGTGCACGGTACTCTTCGATGTGTCCATATTCTGCGAGATCGAGCGGGCCCGTTACGGTACGTTCGCCCACCGTGAACTTGATGACCCCCTCTGTGGGGCCGGAGGGAGCGCCCGCTGAGGAAGAGCCCGTTCCGTTTTCCATCGCACCCCCCTTTCTGAACACTACGAGCTTTGCCCGGCCATTAGCCCTTCGGCGAGCTCCGAAGCCGTAAAGACCCCGTGCTCGGTGATATACCCCGTCACGTAGTGCGCCGGGGTCACGTCGAACGCATAGTTTGCCGCCTCGGTACCTTCCGGATAGAGCGCAACCGTCTCCTCGCGCCCGGCGCGCATACCGCGCACACTCAGCACTTCGCCGGGGTCTCGCTCTTCGATCGGGATCGAGCCAACGCCCGCCGGCATCTCCGCGTCGAAGCTGGGCGACGGGAGAGCCACGTAGAACGGGACGCGGTTATCGTAGGCAGCCACGGCCTTGAGATACGTTCCGATCTTGTTTGCAACATCCCCGTTGCGCGCAGTCCGGTCGGTTCCCACGATCGCGAGATCCACCATGCCGTTCTGCATCAGGTGCCCGCCGGCATTATCGCATATGACCGTGTTGGGCACGTTGTTCTGGGTAAGCTCCCACGCGGTGAGCGCCCCCTGGTTCCGGGGACGCGTTTCGTCCACCCATACGTGGAGCGGAATCCCCTGAGCCGCCGCCTCGTAGATGACCGCCGTCACAGTCCCGTAATCCACCGTGGCGAGCCAGCCTGCATTGCAGTGGGTGAGCACGTTGAGGGTGCGCCCGCCGGCTTCTTCCGAGAGAGCCGATACGATCCGGGTTCCATGGGTCCCGAGCCGGGCGCAGATCTCCATATCCTCTTCTGCGATGGCGTCCGCGGTCCGGCGGGCGGCCCTCGCTTTCTCATCCGGCGAAGAGCAGCACGATAGCGCCATCCGTTGCCGCTCGATCGCCCAATGCAGATTGACTGCGGTGGGGCGGGCCTCACGCAACTCCGCCATTGCACGGTCCACCGCCGCATCGAACTGCGCCGGCTCATCGTTGGCAAGCTCCAGACACGCCAGGTAGACACCATAGGCCGCAGCCGCTCCGATCAGTGGAGCTCCCCGGAGGTGCATGTCGCGGATTGCTACCACCATCTCCCGGTAGGTGCGGATGGTCTCCACCTCCACATCGAACGGCAACTTGCGCTGGTCGATGATCAGGACCGAGCCCCCGTCCTCCGCGGGCCAGATCGACCGGTAGTGCACTCCGTCTATCAGCATGGCGACCTCCAATCGCCCGGCATTCTACCAGGGAGGCGCCACGCTGTCATGATCGCTTCGTCGCTCCAGCGCCTCCCTCCCCGGATCCCGCCTCATACCGGAGCTTTCTTGACCCGCACGTACAGCTACCGTACGATTCAAGTGCCTACAAATCGCAAGCGTTTGGAGACACACCCCGTGATATCGCTGACGTTGGAGAACAAGTTCATCCTCGTAACCGGCGGCACCCGTGGCGTCGGGGAAGGAATCGCGCAGGCAGCAGCCCAGGCCGGAGCCGCAGGACTATGCCTCACCGGGCGTAACCGGGAGCGGGGCAATCAGGTAGCGGAGCGGATTTCGGAACAAGGCTGTCCCACGCAGTTCGTTGTGGCGGAACTCGGCGAAGAGGCAGCCTGTCGCGAGGTCGTCGCAACCGCTGAGAAGCGTTTCGGGCGAGTAGACGGGCTCGTCAACGCGGCGGGACTCACGGACCGGGGGACGATCGACGACACGACGGTAGAGCTGTGGGATCGCCTCTTTGCCGTCAACGTCCGGGCCCCGTTCATCCTCATCCAAGAGGTAGTCCGAAGACTGAAAGCGCGGAACCACCCCGGGAGCATCGTCAACATCATCACGATGTCGAGCCACGGAGGGCAACCCTTCCTCACCGCGTACTCGTCGTCCAAGGGTGCCCTTGCTACGCTCACAAAGAATACCGCCCACGCACTGCGTGAAAGCCGCATCCGTGTGAACGGCCTCAACATCGGCTGGACGGATACCCCTGGAGAGCACCTCATACAGCAACGCGACGGAAACCCTCCGGACTGGATAGAGAAGGCCGAGCAACAGCAGCCGTTCGGCAGACTCATAAAGCCGCATGATATTGCAACCGCCGCCGTCTATTTGCTCTCGGACGCCGCCGAAATGATGACTGGCGCGCTTATCGACTTCGATCAAACCGTGATGGGAGGATACGACTGAGCGGACCGCCGATTGCAGGCCTTCTGCCGGAACACGAGGCTCCCCCCGTGTGATCACCGCCACGCCCGCTCGGAGCCCTGGCCGACTTGATTCGCCACCAGTTTCTCCTCCAGCAGATGCGCCAGAAGAAGCTCTTCCAGAGTACGCTGTGGCCCCGGCAGTCCCGCCACCCGGCGCCGGGCAAGCTGTTGCTGTCTGGTCTGGTAGAAACGGTACATCTCACGCGGGTCGAAGCTACTGATCTCGTCGTAACGGTGCTCGTTGCCCAGGATGTTCGCGATCTCGTCCCGGTCGATGACCGTAACCCCGCGCCGGCGCATATCATGCCGCACCGTGGTAATGTCCTCGTACGTTAGGCCAAAGATGAACTCCTCCACCGCCTGCACTACCTCCTGGTCGTCACCATGGTCCAGGAGAAATTGGTGCCATCGGTCGGGCAGGAGTGAAGAGATGCTCATCAGCTCGCGCGTACCAAGCATCGTACCGAACACCGGCGCCACGCGCTTCCGGACTCGCCACAGATCCACGATGATCGTAGCGTAGTCAGCTACGTTGAGGTCGAAGCGGTATTCCCAGAGGTGAATCAGATCCAGAGCAGCAACACGACGCACCCGCTCCGAATAGCGCGAGCTTCGTTCGATGATAACCTGGTAGACCTCCTCGATGAGCACGGAGAAAATCGCATACTCCCAGCTCTTCTGCAGCTCGTCTTTGAAATGCGCGAGTCTGGGGTAATACTCGCAGAGCTTGATGAGATACCCGAAGAGGTTGAACTTCGCCACCAAACAGCTGCGACCGACCACCACTTTGGTGGGCAAGAGCACGATATGGTCGCATCCGTCCCGAAAGAGGAGCTCCACCAGAGTATCGGCCGACTGAACCTCCTCACCGAAGCTCCTTCGGTCGATAATCGAGGGACAGCGTGAGAACACCCCAGACAGCCGCCCGAGGTCCTCTTGCAACTCCCGCACATGCCCATGTGCTTGTGAATCGATCCGCCGTACCGCGTCTTCGAATTGTTGGAGCAGCACCCGCTCCTTCTGCTCACAGAGCCCCATCTCCATAGTCAGAGCTTGATGCCCTCCTTGATCCCCTCTGTGATCCTATCGTCGTCGATGCCGGCCGAAGTCCGGTTGGCTCATCACCGCCGCGGTGCCGCTTGTACGTCCTGCAGATGCTCCACCCGGTTGATAGTCAACCGATAGGTGCCCCCTGGGGCCTCGTACTCCACGTCCGTCCCTTCCCGTTCACCGATCAACGCCATGCCCAGCGGCGAGAGAATGGATACATACTCGTGCGCCTGCTTCGCTTGCGCGGGAAACACGAGCACGGCCTGGGAGTCCTGCTGCGAGCCCGCATAGGTGAAACTCACGCGCGAGTGCATCGTGACCACGTCGTCCGGAATCTCCGACTCTTCGGTAACGATTGCGTCCTTCATCTCCTCCGCGAGTCGCGCCACGTGGGGAAGCCCCATCTTCCTTGAGCGTTGGAGAGATTCGACGAGCTTCTTCAGTACCACGTAGTTGTTGTGACTCAGTATTATTCTGCGAGTCGACATTTGAGCCCTCCGTGAATTGTGATCTATTCACCTGGTTTCCGGACACACTTCACCTGTAGGCGAGCAGCGCGACTTCAAGTAGAGGGTAAGCCCCCGAATACGCCGGGACAATCCGGAAAAACCATGTAGAAGAGATACATGTTATTTACAGGTAGACCTGTGAGGTTGCACGCGCCGAGTCGCGCTCGCGCTCGGAGCTCCTCCGGGAAGCAGCGCGCATGTACATCGAGCGCAAGCGGAGGATGGATGCGATCATCGAATCGGTCCGAGAAACCGTTCGTGAGCGCGGGATCACCGAAGAGGATGTTGCGGCCGAAGTCGCTGCGGTTCGCGCCGAACGTAGGCAGCAGGGGTCGTGATCGTCACGGTAGACACCAACGTCCTCGTGTCCGGCGTGTTCTTTGCCGGCGTTCCCGGCAAGATCGTGACAGCTGCACGGGAAGGGGTCTTTACGCTTGCGATCACCCCGCTCCTTCTCGATGAACTCCGACAAGTGTTCTCTCGGGCAAAGTTCGGGCTCAACCCGGATGCGGTTCAGCTACTGATGGACGACATGGAGGCCTCGGCTACGATCGTGTCCCCAGAAAAACGAGCTCAACTGAGACGAGCAGAAATCACGCGGATTTCAGAGAGCCTCGGGAGTTTGTGCGAGTGCGGCGGTGTAGGATGAGACCAGCTGTGGCTCAGGCAACACGGCGCACGGCACCCTCACTTAGAAGTGCTTCAGGATCTCGATAGCCTCCGACACATCGTCGCGTAGCCTCGCCGGAACGCCCCTCGCGGTCTTCCGCTTCCCCCACCATGGGCACAGCTCCACCTGCCTGCTCCCGGCCGGACCGCCCGTGCCTGCGAGGTGCCCTCCGCGCCGCCACGAACCGCAGGCTACTGCAGGGATCGCAGGTACGAGGTGAGGTTGATGCGCTCTCCGTTTAGATTCAGTTTCTTACGAATCGTGTTTCGATGCCGCTCGACCGTGGACTCCGCGATGCGGAGGAACGACGCGATTTGCTTTGTGCTCAGGCCGTTCCGGATCAGCCCGCAAATCTCCATCTCCCGAGGGCTCAGTGTACCGGTCATCTCCAGCATCTTCCGGGCTCCTGTGCTAAAGAGCCCTCCCAACGCCTCCGTCAGTTGCCGGAGGGTTCTTCGATCCTGCTCCGACAGCCCGCTGCTGCACTCCAGCTGGTGGAGATAAGGCTGGACAAAAGTCTCGAGGTAGGTTGCGGCATTCCGTAGGGTCTCCTGCTTCTCCCATTCGATCTGCGAGAGCACCTCACGCATAGCCACGTTCTTGCGCTCCAGCTCCGCCGTCTGACGCTGGAGCGTCTTCGTGGACTCTCGGAGCACCTCGTCCATATCCTTCCGTTCGAGCACATCCGCCAGCAGCGCCGCGGTCGAATCGATCAGATGCCGCTCGCGTTCCTCGATCAACGGCACCTCTTCTTCCCGGCTGGTGCCACCGTTCGCCACGCTGTTCCCCACGCCTTCCGCCGTGCCGCTTAGCCCGGGGCTGCTCGGGCTGGGGCTGGTCGAGCCGGATCCGCGCGAGCCGGCATCGCTGGACCTGGCCCCGCTCGAGCCGGCCCCGCTCGCCGCATCACCGTTCGGACCGCTGCCGCTGCGCCGGTAGCAGACGGTTATCGCCGCCGATTTCTCCAGGCTGTACGTTCGCCGCGCGACATGGCAGTAGCCGGAATCGGGCTCGCACGTCGAAAGAGCATCTACCGCTTCCACGGTTGGGGCCGCCGTCTCCGCTCGCCAATCGTCCGCCTCGACTTCCACGACCGCGCACTCCGGATACTGCATGGCATCGCGGAGGATCGCGGCCACCTCACTCAACAGAGGCTCCACCTCCTCCGGCGTACGCGTGAAGCGAGCAGCAAGCTGATAGAGAGCGTCCAACTCCTTCTCGCGCTCAACCAAGAGGTGGTGGACCCCTCGATCACCCGGCGATGTGCTACCACTCTGCATTGCCATCAGCTCACACCTCACAGCGAAAGCCGGTCGTCGAAGCCGTGTTATGTTCCCCAAAAGCGCCGACATGAGCGCCGGGAAGGCTTCCAAACCGAGATAAGCCATCCTTGGCACACGGAACATGCGGAGTCGCTCCCACGGAATGTCCCGGTACCTCTATGGTACAACCATTCGGCTGTTATCGAAACGGGCTCGTGTGTGGGGGCGGGAGTGCCCGCTGGGGCGGCGACGAGCGATTGCGGACGTCCCCGGATCTGTGGAGCGTGCTCGTTCCATCGGCAACAGAAACGGCGCATCTGCCGCTCTGTGAAATCGAGCACTTCAGTATGCAGCTGAGTGACTGTACCACCCACGCGCGGCGGGGGGCTCTCGGTGTCTGGGCCCTACCCCTTTTCTAGAGGCGGGAACCGGAACGTTCATCGGTTGCCCATTTGGAAGGTTGCCCTGAAACGCAGCTCGGGGTATGGTGCCCACCGTGTCTACGCAACACAGTTCCGGACGCGCAGAAGCACCTACGCCCCAACCGGCAGGCGAGACTCCGAGCGGCGTGCGCTTCGCCGTGATCCAGGCCCTCGTCACCCTCACCACGCTCAAGTGGGTCATCCTTGCCGCGATAGCAGGCGTCATCGTCGGAATACCCACAGCCGTCTTCCTGCTACTTCTAGACGGAGGCATCGCCGTCGTCTACGAGCTCCCGCACTTCTATCTACTCATTCCGGTCGGGCTCGTCGGTAGCTACTTTCTCGTCTCCCGCCTCGCCCCCGATGCAAAAGGACACGGGACGGAGCAGGTGATCGACGCGATCCACCGCCGCGACGGGAACATCGTGCTGCGCGTGATTCCAGTCAAGATGCTTGCAACGCTTGTCACTCTTATCCTTGGCGGATCGGCCGGGAAGGAGGGACCGAGCGCGCAGATTGGGGCAGGCGTGGCGTCGGGTTTCGCAGGCCTGGTTGGAATGACGAAGCTCGACAAGCAGCGCTTCGTTCTCTGCGGTATCAGCGCCGGCTTCTCGGGGGTCTTCGGAACGCCGATCGCCGGCGCAATCTTTGCATCGGAGGTCCTGGCCATCGGCCGCTTCCACTACAACCGGCTCCTTCCCGCGCTCATAGCAAGCTTCGTCAGCGTCTTCATCACGCGAAACCTGGGTGTCCGGCACCTCAGCTTCGACGTCGACTACGGCGCATCCGGCGAGATGAGCATGCTTCTCGGGATGGTGATCTTCGGCCTGGCTATTGGGTTACTTGCCGTCGTGTTCATCACGGTGCTGAGACAAAGCGAGCGGCTCTTTGGGCGCATGCGCCTGCCGGGATCGGTGAAAGCGCTTCTCGGCGGCGCAGTGCTCATTGCCGTGGTGCTTGCAACACAAACCACCAACTACATCGGTCTTGGCATGGAGATCATCGACCTTGCCCTCGACGGTGAGCCATACCGCGGGATAGCACCATTCTTCAAAATGCTCACGACCGCGGTTACGCTCTCAGCCGGGGGGAGCGGCGGGATACTGACGCCGATCTTCTTCATCGGGGCTACCGCGGGGAACTTGTGGGCCCAGCTCCTCGAGTTGGATATCGCAGTGTACTCCGCCATCGGAATGGTCAGCTTTGTGGCGGCTACCGCGAACACCCCCATCGCCGCCGCTTTCATGGCCATCGAGCTCTTCGGCCTCGCGACCGGCACATGGGCGGCGATCGCTGCCGCAGTGGCGTATCTCATCGTGGGACACCTCAGCGTTTTCCCCAGTCAGATCATCTTCCATAAGAAAACCTTTTTCATGGACCTGGAGATGCACGACGTCCCGCTCCGATTCTCGAAAGCGGGGATCAAACGGATGTTCAGCGCCTTCTTTCACGGCTATCGACAGGAGCGAGACGAGCCCGCTCCGCCGCGCGGTATCTCGGTCGCGGAGAGCGAGAAGGTCCGCATCGACGAGCTGGTAAAGCCCCGAGCCCCTGGACGCTCCTACTATCCGCTCAGCACCGTTCCGCATGTCCCAGACGAGACCGCCTACGGACAGCAGGGAGGAACCGTTGTGAGACCAGGCGAACGAGATATCAAGGAGTCGATCGAGAAGCTTCGCGAGTACGTAGACGCCGCCTCTCGCGTGTGCGTTCTTACCGGAGCGGGGATATCGGCCGAGTGCGGGCTCCCCACTTTCCGGGACGCACGCACCGGCTACTGGGCCCGATTCGATCCCACCCAGCTTGCAACCCCGGAAGCGTTCCGAGAGAATCCTGCCCGAACGTGGTGTTGGTATGCGGCGCGGCGCCTTGCGCTCCAAACAGTTGAGCCGGGTGAAGGGCATCGCGCCCTTGCTCGACTGGAGAACTACGTGGACCGCGTAACCGTCGTGACTCAGAACGTTGACGGACTCCACAGCCGGGCAGGGAGCTCACGAGTTCTCGATCTCCATGGGAATCTGCTTCAGGTACGGTGCATGAAAGGCTGCCGAACCTTCCACAGGGACGAAGCCGGCCCGGAAGCACGAGATATCTTCACCGCGGACGCCGCAGCCGCATTCGCCGCAAACCATGCGGAAGAAGCGGGCGATTTCGAGCACGTCGAAGTCCCGACATGCCCCGCGTGCGGAGCGTTTCTCCGGCCCGACGTCGTCTGGTTCGGGGAAATGCTCCCGGCGGACCGCCTCAACCAAGCGTTTGCCGACACCGAGCGCTGCGACCTCTTTCTGGTAATCGGAACCTCAGCACAAGTGCAGCCCGCGGCGAGTCTCCCGGTCGTGGCGCTCGAGCAGGGCGTGCCGGTCGTAGAGATCAATCCGAACGCAACGCCGCTTACCGAGCAGGTCACGCTCTCGATACGGGCCGCCGCAGGCGAGATCCTCTCGAGCGTGGTGTAAGCTACCCGCGCGAAGCTGACTCGGCCAGCTCGAACACGAAGCGGGTGCCTCCCTCACGCTCGATGGAGAGCGTGGCGCCGATCTGCTCGGCAAGCAACGACACCAAGGTCAGCCCCAACCCCGGAGAGTGCTGCGGCTCGATCTCCGCCGGGAGTCCGACCCCGTCGTCGGCAACCTCCACCACGGCCGTACCGTCCTCGGCCGCGCGCGCCCCTACGGTCACCGTCCCGCTCCGCCCGTCGGGGAACCCGTGCTTGACCGCATTCGTCACGAGCTCGTTGACCAGTAGCCCCAACGGCGAAAGCTGCTTGGCGCTCAACTCGATGTCCTCGACCTCCGTTGTTACGCGAACCCGCCCCGCTCCCGGCAGCAGGCGCGTCACTTCCTCCACCAGCGGCGGCACGTAGTCCCGAAGCGACATCGCCTCCAACTCCCCCGAACCGTGCAGCCGCTCGTAGAGAACGCGCATGCTCTCCATTCGCCGCCCGGCGTCCTGCAGCGCCGCCGTTGCCTCCGCGCTCTCGACCGCGTCCGCCTGAAGCGACAAGAGGCTCCGCACCGTGTTGAGGTTGTTCTTGATCCGGTGGTGGACCTCGCGGAGGAGGACCTCTTTCTCGTGGAGTAACCCGTGGATCCGCTCCTCCGCCCGCTTGCGCTCTGTAATGTCCCGGACGAGGGCGAGCACCATATCCTGCTCGCCGAACCTCACGCGCCCGGTACGCACCTCGACCGGGTATACCGTGCCGTCCCTCCTCCGGTGCCGGGTCTCCAACGTCACCGGCTCCCCGGGACGCCACGAGCGCCACTGCTCCAGGATCTCGGCCGGCGGCTGTTCTCCCGGCGGGTGGAGATCGAACACGGTCATCCGGAGGAGCTCCTCGGCAGCGTAGCCCGAGCCCGCTACTGCGGCGCGGTTTACGTCCAGGATGTTCCCGTCGAGGTCATGGACGTAGACCTCGTCGACCGACTGTTCAAAAAGCGACCGGTACTTCTCCTCGCTCTCTCTGAGCGCAGCTTCCATACGGCGGCGGTCGGTGATGTCGCGGACGAACTCCACGATGCCGGTGATCCGCCCGGTCCCCGCCTCCTTCATCGGATACGCAAAGAGCTCGATCCAGCCCACCGGCGAGTCTGCCGCCCCGGGTACCTCTCCCCGTTCCACCTTTCCGGTCTCCAGCGCCCGGAGAGTCGGACAGACCGGGCACGGGGCCTCGCGATCCTGGTACGCCTCGTAACACGTGCGACCCGGCAGCGGCGTTTTGCTCGGGTACCACCGCTCCATCACTCCGTTGACGTATCTGATCGTCAGGTCAGGATCGAGGACGCTGATCCCGTCCTGAACGCTCTCGAATATGCTGGTGAGAAAAGCCTCGTGCTCCTCCACCGCACGGCGGAGCCGGTACTCTTCCGTGACATCGCGGAATACAAGCACCACCCCGTGCGCGGCGCCGTCGTCGCCAACGATAGGTGCCGCGCTGTCGGCAATCTGATACTCGCTTCCGTCCCGCGCGACAAGTATGGTGTCGTTGCCGAGCCCCATGATCGTACCGGTCTCCAAAACTCGCGTCACCGGGTTCTCCGCGGGCTCGCGGTTGGGCGCATCGAGAATGCGAAACACGTCGGTCAACGGCACACCCTCGGCTTCCTTCCGCCGCCACCCGGTCAGCCCTTCCGCCACGGGGTTCATCCGGGTCACGCACCCCGCCGCATCCGTGGCAATGACCGCGTCGCCGATGGAATCGAGCGTCACCGCCAGGTCCCGCTCCCGGCGCCGGAGCGCTTCTTGGCTACGCGCAAGCTCTTCGTTCTTCCGCTTGAGCGCTTGATGTGCTTCAAAGAGGCGGAAAGCCCCCTTCACCGACGTCAGAAGAACCGTGTCACCGGCCTGCTTTAGAACGTAGCCGTAGGAGCCGACTTGCTCACTCCGCGTCACGTACTCGGGCTCCGCATGGGAGGAGAGAAAGACGATCGGGAGCTCGCGAATTGCGAGAATCCGACGCGCCGCTTCGACGCCGTCCATATCGTCTCCCAGATCGATATCCATCAGGACCAGATCGATCTCCTCGCCCCCGTCGCGTTGAATCGCGTCGACGGCATCGGCACCGGTCTGCACGTGGCGCACCCCGTACCCGGCGGACGTCAGCGTCCTCTTCTCCGCCAACGCTACCATCGCCTGATCTTCTACGAGGAGAAGGGTCCTGGTTTGCTCACTCTCGCTCACGGAGCGCTCCCACACGGTCTGGCAGATATCTTGTCGAGCCTCATTCAGCTGCCGGGGCCCGGTGCGAGCACGAACCATAGGGGAGCAAAATCAATAGGGCAATATCGCACTCAACAAACGCTTTTGTAGATAAAATCGGATCCCGCGCCGGCAATCGAAGTCCGCCACCTGCCATTTCAGCTCATCGTACACCGTGTGGGCACCGGCGACAAGCAACCGGGGACGCCCCAAAATCCTTGCCCTAATGCGTAGGCAAAGGCACAACCGTCGCGTGGCTCCGGCCCCGGCGTCAGCGCCCCCGGGGCGGCGGGCGCCGACGGCCTGCACCGTCCGCCCGCGTGACCCGGCCGCCGGACCGTCGCGGCCGCCTCAGCGGATGAGCTTCTTGTACTTGATCCGGTGCGGGCGGAGCGCTTCCTCGCCGAAGCGCCGCTTGCGGTCCGCCTCGTACTCGGCGTAGTTGCCCGGGAACCAGTGCACCTGGCTGTCGCCCTCGAAAGCAAGGATGTGGGTGGCGATCCGGTTGAGGAACCAACGGTCGTGCGATATTACCATCACGCACCCCGGGAAGTTGAGCAGCCCGTCCTCCAGCGCGCGCAGCGTATCGACGTCCAGGTCGTTCGTGGGCTCGTCGAGGAGGATCAAGTTGCCGCCGGTCTGGAGCACCTTGGCCAGCTGCAGTCGGTTCCGCTCCCCCCCGGAGAGCGAGCCCACTTTCTTCTGCTGATCCGTTCCGCGGAAGGCAAACCAGGAGAGATAGGCGCGCGAGTTCACCTCCGCGCGGCCAAAGCGGAGCGTCTCGTGGCCTCCCGAGACCTCTTCCCAGACCGTGTGGCCGGCGTCGAGCGTCTCGCGGCTCTGGTCCACGTAGGCAGGTTGGACGGTCTCGCCTACCGTCAGCGTTCCGCCGTCCGGCTCCTCCGTCCCCACGATCATCCGGAAGAGCGTGGTCTTTCCCGCTCCGTTTGGCCCGATAATGCCGACGATTCCCGCGCGCGGCACGTCGAATGTCAGATCCTCCATGAGAAGGCGGTCGCCGTACCCCTTCTTGACGCCGTCTGCTTTGACCACGACGTCGCCGAGCCGCGGCCCTTTGGGAATGACGATCTCCGCGGTCCGCATGAGCTCCCGCTCGTCCCGGTTGTACAGATCCTCGTAAGCAGTCAGCCGTTCCTTGCTCCGGCTCCCCTTGCCGCGCGTGTCCTTGCCGATCCACTCCAGCTCCCGCTGGAGCGTCCGCCGCCGCGCGCTATCCTGTTTGCCCTCCCGCTCCAGAAGCTGTTGCTTCTGCTCCAACCAGGACGAGTAGTTCCCCTTCCACGGGACCCCCGCTCCCTGGTCGAGCTCGAGCACCCAGCCGGCCACTTGGTCCAGGAAGTAGCGGTCGTGCGTGACCGCCACCACGGTGCCCGGAAACTCCGCCAGATGGTGCTGGAGCCACGCGACCGACTCCGCATCTAGGTGGTTCGTCGGCTCGTCGAGGAGCAGGAGATCGGGCTGCTCGAGAAGCACCCGGCAGAGCGCAACACGGCGCTTCTCTCCGCCGGAGAGCGTCGACACGTCCGTGTCCCCCGGCGGCACCCGGAGCGCATCCATCGCGATCTCGAGCGTCCGGTCCAGATTCCAGGCGTCGGTTGCGTCGATCTTCTCCTGAAGCTCCGCCTGCTCCTCCAGGAGCCGGTTCATCTCCTCATCGCTCTCGACCTCGCCGAAGCTCGAAGAGACCTCCTCAAAACGGTTGATGAGCTCGCGCACCTCTTTCATGCCGAGCTCCACGTTGCCCTTCACATCCAGGTTCGGATCGAGCTCGGGCTCCTGCGGGAGGTAGCTCACCCGAATGCCCTTGGCGGGCCACGCTTCCCCCTCGTACTCGGTGTCGACGCCGGCCATGATCCGCAGAAGAGAGCTCTTCCCGGAGCCGTTCGGCCCGACGACGCCGATCTTCGCCCCCGGCAGGAACGAGAGCGAAATCCCCTTCAACACCTCCTGCTTGGGAGGCACAACCTTGCGGAGGCCCTTCATCACGTAGACATACTGTACGCCGCTCATTGCCCGCCATACTACGGAAACGCACGGTTCTGGACAAGGAGCGTACTGGCAACCGGCGGGCTCGTCTCGGGGCTCAGCAGAAGAGCTCAAGAACCGGCTCCGCTCGCAGTGGCGGGGCCGGCTCCCGTGCGGGCTTAACCGAGGCACTCGAAGGCCGGTTCGTCTGGAGGGTCAGCCGAAGGGCGCGAAGGCCGGCTCCGCTCGCAGTGGCGGGGCCGGCTCCCCTCCACGCTTGGCCCAGGGCACAGCTCATTTCGGGGAAAATGGCACACTGGACAACAGCCGGTCAGGTAGTAAGATCGAACAATGATCGAGCGCTTCCAGGTTTCTCGCCCCGAGCACACTTCCCGCGCCGTCGCCCTGGTGGCGCACGGGCTGAACCTCGATCCCCGGCGAATGGGCCCGCTCGTCGAGATTCTCAGGGACTCCGGGATCGTCACGGTCACAATGGCACTGGCCGGACACCGCGGATCCTTCTCCGAGCTGGAGGCGGTAGAGCGCGGCTCATGGCTCGCCGACTTCCGGGACGCCGTCTCCCTTGTCCGCAACTTTCAGACCGAGCTTCGATCGACACCCCCAGCAGCGGACCCTCGACCAATCCCTGTAGGCTTTGTTGGACAGTCACTCGGGGCACTGGCCTTTGTCGACTTCGTCACCGAGACGGCGGTCTCCCAGGCG
>PWGF01000198.1 GCA_003554375.1 Spirochaetaceae bacterium | reverse complement strand
GGGATCCTCGAGGATGTCGCAACGTTTATGGACGGAGCTGATCCGGAAGACGATCGGGCCGTGTTGTGCGTGGACTTCGTAGAGGTACCGTCGAAGGAAGCAACACCGTTAAAGGAAGCAACAAAGAATCAATCTCGGCAGCGTGGAATCAGCATTCGATAGCCTGCCGGGACCTTACCTGCCGCTATCAGCTTGTCGCCTGAGCAGAGTCAGCTCGCTTGCTGGAGCACCGACTTCGCCCCCTGAAGAGAAGGGGGCAGGATGCATGGTCGATTCGCCATGAGCGATGGAAAATGTTGCTCCATCGGCAAGAAACCACACGCAAAACCTCGCGGATGCGCCATCTTGTCCTGCACAGCGATCCTGAAAGGGTGTATAAGTAAAGCAGAGGGGCCGTGGTGCCGTCGCGTTTTCTAGCGCGGTATCGTTGCTCCGGCTTCTTGCTGACGGCACGCTGAGGACGTTCGCCGCCTCAGCGAATGAGGAGATGGGTGGGCTGCACGACGCACCGTCACTCGGTGTTATTTCGGGTGGCGGCGCGAAACGGAAAGGAGAATGGATGATGGTAAGAGATACGTTACGAGCGAGCGCGGACATTGCCCGAAGGAACTACCTTCTGTTTGCGCCGACAATAGGGGCTTCCCTCTTAGTGGGAATTATCGGATGGATCGTTCAGGCGGCCACTCGGGATGCCGCGGCTCAGGTTGCGCCGACCGCGCAACCGTTGGGTGTGGCGGCATGGCTCGGTACGACGTTGTGGATTGGGGCGCTGGTCGGGATTCTCGGGGCGGTCATAACCCTCGTGGGCCACGGTATGACGGTTGCCATGGCGGCCGAGGCAGTTGATGGGAAGAGCCCTACGCTCCAGTCGAGCTTCGCCAAGGTGAGACCACGAATCGTTGCCCTGCTGTTGACGGCTCTTGCAGTTGGAGCGCTCACAGTTGCCGGGACGCTGCTCCTCATTCTCCCCGGTTTGATCGTGGCGTTCTTCCTCATGTTCAGCTTCGTTGCACTGATATCGGACGACGTAGGTGTCGCGACCGCGTTGCGGAGAAGCGCAACGTTAGTGTGGAGTAAGCGATCGGAGTCGGTTGTTCTGTTTTTGGTACTGTTTGCGCTAGGGATCCTATTCGGAATCGTCTCCGGTATCTTGGGCTTGATCCCGGTCGCGGGACCGCTGCTAAACGTGATCCTGGGAGGACTCTACGTAGGTCTTACAACGGTTATGCTCGTTCACTCGTATCGAGGGTTGTCTCAGTCGGAGAGTGAGGCCGGACCTACCGCACATCAGGCGTAAGGCGGAATCGGAGCCCGGGGGCGTGGTCGCTCGGAAGGCGACCCCACTCCCCCGAAACTCCCTCAGGGCACTCGCGCGGCCGGAGAATGACCTCGCGGCACTACGGCCACGGGTTCCCGCAATTCCGGTAGGGCCAGATGGCTGACCCCGGAATGCAGGTAGCGCCGGGTGGTTGACCCCGCCCGCTCTCCCGGGCAAGGTCCGGGGGCATGGCGTTCCGCGATCTTCTGGCTCCGGGTGAGCGTCGTTTTATCCTTCTGGGTGCGGCGCTGATGTTCTTCGGGATAGGTGCGTCCCAAGCGATATACGGACCATTCTATCCGTACTTCCGCGAACTCTTTGATCTTTCGGCCGCGGATGTCGGCGTTCTCGGCTCGCTCCATTTCGGAGGCGCTACCGGGGCGGTGTTCGTCGGGGGTATGCTCGTTCGGCGTCTGGGATTCCGCCCGGTGCTTGTCGCAGCCGGCATCGCATTTGTGATCGGGTGGGGAACGGTGGCCCTCGGCGTCAGCTGGGGGCTCGTACGCGTCGGTGTGCTACTCATCGGCGTAGGGTTCGGTGGGGTAGTCAACTTGAACATGCTGGTCGACGAGGAGTTCGGTGAGCTGGGCTCGGCGGCCCTCAATTTCATCAATGCGGCCTTTGCGGCAGGAGCAATCGCTGCTCCGCTGGTTGCTGCTGCGGCGCTGACGTTCACCGGCCACCGTCCTGCTTTTTTGGCGGGTGCAGTTGTAGGGCTAGCCGGGCTGATCGGGATGGCCCGGATGCCTCGACGGGAGGATCGTGGAACCGAGGCTCGAAGCTCCCTCGGGTGGGCGGCTGCCGGAACCGTGGCTTTCCTAACGCTCTTCGCCCTGTACGTCGGGGCCGAGGCCTCCTCGTCTCAGTGGATAGCGACCGCGCTGGCGGATGTCTTCGAACAGGCCGGCGCGGCTGGAATGACCGCATTGTTCTGGGCCACTGCGACGGTCGGCCGGCTCGTCGCCGTTCGGCTCTCTACGTTCATGACTCCCGGCAGACTCGTCACGGTCTCCGCCGTTGGATCCATGGGAGCCTTCCTCGTTGCACGGATTCCCGGATGGGCTGTACCGGGGTTCGGCATAGCAGGGCTGTTCATGGGGCCCATCTTCCCGGGAGGACTGGCGTGGATACGACGGACCTTCCCTGCCCGAGCTACGCGAATATCGGCCACGGTTATTGCCGGCGCAGGAGTAGGAGGGGCTATCTTTCCGCCTGCCGTGGGGGCGACCGTGGATCTTTATGGGCCCACCACTATTCCTACGGCGCTTGCCGGGATTATAGCGGCAGTTGCCGTAGCGTGCCTCGCGATCGGAGCCCTGTTTCGGCCCCAACGCGCCGACAACGGGAGCGCACCCGCACCGGGCGGCGAAGAGTAAGCGTTGCCACTGCTGCCGGATGAGAAGCGCGTTGAGTGTGGTTGCCGGCGGGGAGACTCGAACTCCCACGGGCCGCGAAGCCCGGCAGATTTTGAGTCTGCTGCGTCTACCAATTTCGCCACGCCGGCGCCCTCTCCCAACGTGATGGCAGGGTATCGTGAAATGCACTGAACTGCAAGAGTGTGCGTTGACGTCCGAGTGCGCGTTGACGTCTGGTAGTGGTTGACCTAAGATTGAAAGTGCACGTGCGGGACCGGAAGCGCGCGTACGGGCGCTCCGAACCGGCCGGAGCGCAGCAGTTGGGGACTGGACGTACATTCGGGGGCAACAGGCGAGGTGAAACTTGAGTACAGGGAGGGCGCGCAACGCCTGCGCTGCTCCATTACCAACTCCATGGCTTCGTATCCCCTTTTGTCGCACTCTACTAGTGCTTTCTCGAATTTGCGGGGCTGCAGTGCTCATAGTCGGTCTCGGCCTCACCGGATGTCCGACCACTCCTGACGTCGAGCCGGATCCAGTGTTGACCGTAGCCGACGATCCCGGGAGCTCGCTTGCCGTCGCGCTTGCCGTAACCCAGACGGAAGATGACATACTCAGCCGTTCATACCTCTATACGCGGATCGCTGAAGCGTATCGGGAGACCGGTAACGAGCTCGCGGCAACGCAGGTTCTTGCACGGATAACGGCGATCGCTACCGAGGATCGGGCCGGCGTAGCACGCGCGGAGATCCTGGCACAGACGGCCGCGGAGTACCTTCGGCTGGATATGGTTGATGAGGCTCGGCGGCTTATCGTTGAGGCGCTGCACGAGAGTAGGAGTCTCGACGACGACTTTCGGAGCGCGGTGGCGCTGCAAGAGACAATTAATGCAGTTTTCGTCGTAGAGGAAGAGCTGTTCGACCTTCTGGAAGAAGCCGTGAACCAAGTGTACGTCGTGGAGGATCTGGTCGTGCGAGTCGATTTGCTTGTTGACGTCGCTCGTCAGTATCACGATTCGGGCTTGGGGCAACAGGTGGACGTTCTGTTGCAGCAGGCTATTTCAGCTGCAGTCGGGATCGACAGCCCATGGGACCGGGCCGCCGCGTATTCGGGGATTTCGCTCCGTTCGTATCGAGCAGGTCAACAAGGACAGGCAGAGACATTTGCGGAGCGGGCCTTGCGAGAGATCCATGAGGTCGAAGTGGTGCTCCGGGGGCCAACGGAGGCCGCACGGCTTCTCACGGTTGCCGACGATCTCTATCACGTTGGATACGAAGACGAGGCGGAAGAGATCATCCTCCAGGAGATCGAGTTTCCGACGGTCCGGATTCGGGGACTGCTCGATCAAGCGTGGCGCCGATACGAGTCAGGCGCGGAGGATCGAGCACTCGAGCTCCTCGACGCGGCGATGGAGACGGCCGCAGAGACCGGATCGTCGCTGGTGATTGCTCGTGCTGCTGCCGGGGTCGCCGAGCGCCTGGTCGAATTCGGCGAACCCCAGCGAGCTGAACGAAACGCGAACGCAGTGCGCGGCCTAATCGAGGACGTTGATGATCCTACTGACCGCGCCGAGCTCGTGGAGCAGCTCGGAGGCGTCTATATTCGGCTTCACGACATGGAGGCGGCGAGCACTCTCGCGGACGTGGTAGACAATCCGGGGCTGCGTGCCCGTGTCTATGCCGGATTCGCCGAGCAGGCCGCATTGGCTGGATCGCGAGACGCCGCAATTCGATTCAT
>PWGF01000395.1 GCA_003554375.1 Spirochaetaceae bacterium | reverse complement strand
GGTGAGTCTGTCAGTACCACGGATTCACCGCGAGCGGTGCTATACGGCGACACCAGGCTACGCAGAGCTTCTCCGCCGGCAGGCGGGTCGTACTCTGCGGCTGTCTCCGAGGCCGGAAAAAGGAAAAAACCGGCACAGAGCGCCGCGACGGAGAGAATACGCGTCACTGCACGGAAATCGAGCCGGCGTTCGGGTCCACGCGTGGACGGATGCACTTGACTCCGCCTCGGTCCGCGACCGCCCGGCCAATCCAGCTTGAGGACAGACACCGGGTACCGTTGCGACGTGTCGAAAAGCCGTATGCTCGTGGAATTTGCTGCTGTTGATAGTTGTCGACTCATTGCTGCCGCCGATCGTCGAAACCGAGGTGTTGAACCCGGCCCGCTTCCAGGTTTTCCAGCTCGGCAATCGAGTATCGTTCATAGAGATATCGCCGAAGGTGCTCGAGGACCATCCGGCACGAGTCATCGAGGCTGTCCTCGTGCTCATGCAGAAAAACGAACAAAGAAGGCACGAGGTTACCGCTGAGAACAAAGTCCGAGCTTTTCAGGTCGTGCCCGGCTTGGGAACCCTCGGTCGACCGCTGAGGTGCGTCGGCTTGGCCGGGAGAGTCGGACGTTTCCGTCGCGTGTTCCTGCTTTCTTCGTTCCTGCCTGCGGCGTTCCTGTTCTCTGCGGATTAGCTCTCCACGATCGATCATGGAAGCGTGACCTCCCCTCCTTCTCGCGCAAGATCTATTTCCAAATGCTCGTCACTCGCTCGAGCCGCATACCAACGCGCAGCCTGAAGGTTACGCTCCAGCTTCTGGTCCCCATATCGCGGTTCGTGGTGAAAGAGGTAGAGGCGCCGGATCCTCCAAGCCAAAGCAAAATCGACGACCAAGCTGTAGCTGGAGTGACCCCAATCGTATTTCTCGATTGCTTCTCCCAGCGTGTACTGCGCATCCATGATCAGCACGTTCGCTCCATCGAAGAAGGCACGGTTCTCCGGAGATAGCCCAAACTCGGCATCGGACAGAGCCACGTCGGGACAGAAGATTAGCGAGCAGCCGTCTTCCTCCAAGCGATAGGCGCAAGCTCCGCCCGGATGGTTGACCCGCAGCCAGCTGATTCGGAGCGACCCGATCGATTGGCTGCCGGATTCCGCGAGCTGCGCGAACTCCCGCTGTGAACGCATAACCTCCTCCATGTGGACCGGGAAGAAAGGTCGGTGCATATGCTCGTTCAGTCTATCTGAGAGGTCAGGACGCGGGCTATAGAAGTGGATCGTGTAATCCGGATGGTATGCCGGAGCGAAGAAGGGGATGCCCTGTACGTGATCGTAGTGCAAGTGCGTGAAGAACAGATGCACGGTGCGATCCTGCGGCGGAGTGCTCAAGATGCTGGGGCCCAGCTCACGCATTCCGGAGCCGCCATCGAATACGATAAGCGTGCCGTCGGACGCTCGGACTTCAAGACAGGTAGTGTTCCCACCGACAGTCCCGAACAGCCAATCAGGAAGCTGAGCGAGAAACCGCTCCCGGCTTTCCGCGTCTTCCAGATCCGTGGGGCGAATTCGTTGCACGATACTCGCGATTTTGCGCCGGAGAGTCTCCGGACGTAGCGGAGTGGGAATTGAGCCTCGTACTCCCCAGAAGCGTACAACCATGGAGGTTCCGTCCTGTCCCGGGCCGTCCACATTCCCGGGGTAATGCTAAGTTTGCGGCCGCCCATGTGAAGCGGGTAGCTGTACGTCCTCGGCATCCACCGGAGGGCTCTTGCGACGGGCCGTCAGACGATTCCGAATCTCCTCGGCCGTGTGCAGCCTTCCCTCACCGATTCCCGGACAGCTCTTCTTTTCCCGTTCCCAGTCCTCCTGAGAGCCTACCAGAGCGTCCCAAAACGGATAGGTTCTGCACTGTACCGGCCGCCATGGATACACCGAACAGTGTCCATCTTGCCAGAAGATGCAGTCAAAGTTCTTCTGTTCTTTGAGACTGATTCTCCGGGCACCTGCCGGCTCAACGACCCGGGTATACTTCTCCAGGAACTCTTCCTCCGACAGGTCCAAGCCGGCCGCCAGCCGGCGGATATCTTCTTTTGAAAGGAATACGTAACCAGATTCGTGGCGGCAGCAGTTGGAGCACCGGGTGCAGCGAAAGCGCAATCCCTCGTTGAACCATTCCGGCATCTGTGCTCCTGTGCTGCCCCACGAACCGTGGGAACCGGTAGGATTTTGGGGAGACAAGGATTCGAACCTTGGTAGGCTTACGCCGGCAGATTTACAGTCTGCTCCCTTTGGCCACTCGGGCACCTCCCCTCTTTCGAGTGCGGGAATCTATCACGGCCTCCAAAGGATGTCAATATCCCGCCGACCGAGTAATCGGATCTTGCATTTCCCCATCATTGTACAATATGTTGTACTTGTAGGAGGCATCCGCCATGGACGCTGTCAGTTATTCGGAGCTTCGTCGGAATCTCAAGCGCTATCTCGATCGTGTATACGGTGACCGGGAAGCGCTCATCATAACGCGGAAGGGCAACGAGAACGTTGTGATGATCTCACTTGATGAGTATAACAGCCTTTTGGAGACTTCCTACCTGCTCTCAAGCGAAGCAAATGCGAAGCACCTTAGCGAGTCACTCAGTGCCGCACGAAGTGGAGCGACCACCGAACGAGAGCTTATTGACGAATGAAGATCGTGTTCACCGAGCACTCGTGGAGTGACTATCTGTACTGGCGGAGGAATGACAAACGCATGTTGCGCCGGATAAATGAGCTTATCCGGGATACTATGCGTTCGCCATTCGACGGTATCGGGAAGCCGGAGCCGCTGAAGCACCGGCTACAGGGGTGTTGGTCTCGACGGATCAATGAAGAACACCGGTTGATCTACGAGGTAGCCGGGGAGGAACTGCGAATCATCTCGTGTCGGTATCACTATTGAGGAAGAGGCGACGGTACTCATCCTCATCCATTCCGGTAACCTGGCTGTGATCTACCTCCCCTAGTGGCCTTGACGGACGAGTGCGACGGTATTAGTATTTAAGCGATTAAGCAAATGCTTAAAGATAGAGACGTGGAAGAACTGGCCGAGGTGTTCGGCGCACTGGCATCGGAGACTCGCATCCGCATCCTGCACGAGCTCGGTGAGCAGGCGCTTTGCGTCGGAGCGCTCGCCATGCGGCTTGAGATGACGCAGAGCGCGATCTCCCAGCATCTGCAGATTCTGCGGCGTGCGCGCCTGGTCGAGGCGGACAAACGGGGTAACTTCGTCCATTACAAGCTGACGGACAACGCCGGCGAGCGATGCCGGGAACTGCTCCACCGTATCGTACGGGATCGCTCTGAGAAGGACGAGTGACCATCTCCGCAATGCCCACGCCCCGGTCTCGGAATCTGGGTGCGTTTCGAACGATAAGGGAGCGAGGCAATGAGTGCAGTGATCGAAGTCGAGGGGCTGACCAAGCGTTATAACACTCACCTGGCAGTTGACGATGTCAGCTTCGACGTCAATGAGGGCGAGGTATTCGGGTTTCTCGGACTGAACGGCGCCGGGAAAACCACCACACAGCGGATCATCACCGGCGTGCTGCCCCCTACGAAAGGCCGGACGATGGTGCTGGACCGCGACATGGTGACCAACCCGGTGGCGGCAAAGGAACGCATTGGCGTGGTTCCGGAGGTCGCAAATCCCTACCTGGACATGACCGGGTGGCGGAACATGCTCTTCGCCGGTGAGATCTACGGCCTGCCCCGCGCGAAGATTCGCTCGCGCGCGGAAATGCTGTTGCGCCAGTTTGACCTCTGGGAGCGGCGCGATGACATAGCCAAACGTTACTCCAAGGGGATGAAGCAACGACTGATCCTTGCCATGAGCATTATACACGAGCCGCGCGTGCTGTTCCTCGATGAGCCCACCGAAGGGCTCGATGTGGAGAGCCGGCGCATGATCCATGACCAGGTGAAGGCATTCGCCGCGTCAGGTGTCACCGTCTTCTATACCACGCACAACATCGAGGAGGCGAATGTGCTGTGCGATCGGGTGGGGATCATCGGGGCGGGGAAACTGGTCGCCCTCGATTCCCCTGAGGCGCTCAAGTCAACTCTGGCAGAGAGCCAATCGGTCCTGGTCGCCTTCGACCGCCCGGTCGACCGCGAGCAACTCGACGAATTGGATCAGGTGACCCATTCGCAGAAGGAGGGCGACAAGCTGCGGCTCTTCACACCGGCACCAGGGAAGGTGGTCGAGCAACTCGTCCCCTTCGCGCAGGAGCGACGCCTCGAGATTCTGAGCCTCAACACTCTCGGACCCAGCCTCGAGGAGGTGTTCGTGTCACTCTCAAAACATGATGCATCGGACCATTTAAAGGAGAAAGCCCATGAAGATGCGTAAAGCGTGGGCGGTTGCGAAGAAGAACGTTCGGATATACTACCTCAAG
>PWGF01000487.1 GCA_003554375.1 Spirochaetaceae bacterium | reverse complement strand
TTGCCGTCCAGATACCGCCACTGTGGCGTCAAGGTTTCCGCATTGGTCGCCTGGAAGGCACCGAACCTGCCACCACGGCGGATGGCGTTGTGGTGCTGGAGTCGGAGCTCCTTCCGTACACGCTGGAAGTAACCGGGATTAGACTCTCTGACGAGCATTACTTGCAGGTAGGTCTCAGCACACAGCACCGTGATCAGCTTCTGGAGCTGTTTCAACGAAACTTCGTCATAATCTCGGCGGCGGTGGTGATCGTCAGCGTTTTCGGGGGGTTGTTCCTGGCCTCCCGGACGCTCAAACCGGTACAGGATCTGAGTGACACGATACGATCGATCCTGCAGACCGGAGACTTCTCTTCCCGTATTCCGGTGAACCAGTCCCTGTTCCGTAGCAAGGGCGATCTGGATCAGCTTGTGGTGTACTTCAACGAGATGCTTGGGCGAATCGAGCGCCTCGTGGGCGGAATGCATGACGCGCTGGATACGGTCGCGCACGATCTCCGAACGCCGATGACCCGGCTGCGCGGCGCGGCTGAGCTTGCCCTCCAAACCGGTGGCGACGAGGAGACGTATCGTGAGGCTCTCAGCACGTGTATTGACGAAAGCGACGTCATGCTGCGAATGCTGAATACCCTCATGGATATCACCGAGGCGCAGTCAGGGGCGGTGAAGTTGGATCTGGAAGAAATGGACGCAGCACAGGCCGCCCGCAACATGTGCGACATGTATTCGTATGTGGCCGAAACAAGAGACGTGAAGCTGCGGACTGAGATTGTTCGATCCGGTTCATTTCCTGTGGATGCCGTACGGCTGCGTCAGGCGTTGGGGAACGTGCTCGACAATGCTGTCAAGTACTCGCGAGAGGGCGGAAACGTCACCATGGTCGTAAATGTCGACCAAGACTGGGCTGAGTTCCGCATACAGGACGACGGTATCGGCATATCCGAAGAGGACATGCCCCGCATCTGGACTCGCCTCTATCGGGGAACGCAGGCTAAGGGGAGCCCGGGGCTCGGTTTGGGCTTGAGCCTCGTGCGCGCCATCGTGGAAGCGCACCGCGGTAGCGTCGATATCCACAGTACTCCCGGGCAGGGGACCGAGGTTACCATCGCTTTTCCCCGCCGGCGGAACGAAGGATAGCCTTTGACCGTCAATCTCCGGATGCTCTGCGCCCATTACAGAGGTGTAATGACGGTGACATTTCACTGCAATAGCCGGATTGTATAGTCATCAGTGTAGAGGGAACGGCGCCGGAAGGCGTCACGAACGGCTCCTCCGGCTACGCGTCGGGCAGACCGTGAACCGGCCGTTCGGCTCTGTGAAATAGGGTAGGGGTTCCCCTGCCCCGGGAAGAGGAGCCGGTTGCTGTTGGAGCATCCGTACCATCGACTCCGGACGGACCGCTTCCGGCCTTTCATCATGAGTCATCCGTGGATACGCGATGCTCCGGCAGCAGCTGTCGTGGGACAGTGAGGCAAGCATGGGTGGCGCCCCCTCCTCAGTGCCCGCATGGTCTTCCTCCTTTCCGTGTTTTTTGTTGCTTCCCTCGGGGCGCGCGCCGGCTTCGGTCTTCGCCGGGCCGGGCGCGCTTCCGAGCGGTTTGCGCGCCGGCATTCGAGCCGGCAGGAATCGGTGAACGGAAGCGGACGAATCCGGCCTAAGATTTTGGTGGCGAAGCCACCGAGGAGATCCGGGGAGCTAAGCGATACAGGGGCATGGATCGCATCGTTGCGAGCAACAGAGCTAAAGTCATCCCGGCCGGAAACGCTGCGTACTGCCGCGGCGGTCGTTCGTTGCACTCCCGGCGAGCGCGTCCGCGCCGTTCGCGATTCCTACCGGCTTCTTTCGAGAGCGCCGGTAGAAGAGCGTTTCAGCCCACCGACGGCACCGGATTGCCGGTCGGCAGGGCTGATCCATTATCTACCCCCCCCAACGCATGGTTGTTTCGTCTGAGGGTCACCTCAGACAAACGACCTCCCTTCTTCCCCCCGGTTCCCCCCGCCGGGGGTTTTTTGTTCATGCGCCTGTGTCTGTGTGTCACAATCTGTGCGAGATGATCCCGTCAACAGTGAGCTTGGCATGAGCGGCTCGATTCGGTACGGTTGCGCTGTGACCGGTACGGGGAGCGACATGTGCGCCGAGAGTCGGATCAACACCAGAGAGACGTCGTGCGATAGCGGGGGAAGCTCCGCTTTGCGGTCGGGCGGTTGGAGGCGTCGGGGGCCGGGTGAGTCCATTCCCCATTCCGAGCATCCGGTAAGCATTGCGCCAATGATGGATCGAACCGATCGCCATTATCGGTGGTTCGCGCGACTCATGACGCGGCGCGTAATGCTCTATACAGAGATGGTCGCTACCGGAGCCATCCTATACGGCGATCGGGAGCGTCATCTCGGTTTCGATCCGATAGAGCATCCGGTAGCTCTTCAACTCGGCGGGGCAGAGGTCAGTGAGGTTGCCGAGGCGACGCGCTTGGCCGAGCCGTACGCCTACGATGAGATCAACCTGAACATTGGATGCCCTAGCGATCGTGTCCAAGAGCGGGGCATCGGCGCGTGTCTGATGCGAGATCCCGAGCACGTAGCACGTCTTGTCGAAGCAGCGCGCCGTAACACATCGAAGCCTGTGACGGTGAAATGCCGGATTGGGGTGAACGGCAAGGAATCGTACGACGACTTGGTGCGTTTTGTTCAGCTGGTGCGTAAGGCCGGGCCTGCACGGTTCACCGTCCACGCGCGAATCGCTGTTCTTGGAGGGTTGAACCCGAAGGAGAACCGGGACGTTCCTCCGCTGCGCTATGAGGATGTGTACCGTCTAAAATGTGATTTCCCGGAGGTCGACATCGAGATCAACGGCGGTGTCACATCAGTGCACCAGGTGCGCGAGCATCTCCAACATGTAGATCGCGTCATGATCGGCCGTGCCGCGTATGATCGACCGGCCTTGTGCGCAGAGCTCGAAGTGGATCTTTTCGGAGAGGAGCCGCCGTGCGCTACACGACGGGAGGTGATCGAGGAGCTCATGCCGTATGTAGAGGCATGGAATCAGGCGGGGCACCCGGCCAACCGGATAGTGCGCCACACATTGGGGCTTGTGGCCGGGAGACCCGGTGCGCGGGCTTGGCGTCGTCTCATGAGCGGTCGGCTTCCGTACCAGGGGCGGCCGTTGCTGGAGCGAGCTCTGCGGGAGCTTCCTCGTGACACCCTCGACGAGCCGCTGGTTTCCGGGGCCAGTTTGAGGGAGCGGGAAATGGTCACCGGCTCGTCCGGCCAAGCGTCGGAGGAGTCGAGACGGCCTTGTCGGCCCCGCCGGGCAGGTGACTCTTTGCTCGCAGGTATCGATGGCTCACACGACACGGCGTACCAGTGAAAGCTCACCGCTCGGTGAACCGCAGCTCCGCGAAATCACCGAACGCCTCCCTGTAGGAGCCGTGCTGGATATCGGGTGCGGGGAGGGAACCGTGTCCGGAGAGCTGCTTGCAGCATTCCCCCGACTCCAGGAGCTCCATGCCGTAGACGTCCTTCCGGGTGAGCTTGAGGAAGCGAGGCGAAGGCTGACGGACCCCCGGATACAACTGCGCCGGGCCGACGCCCGGGACCTCCCGTTTTCGGACGATAGGTTCGACGCTGTGCTTCTGTCGAATACGCTCCACCATCCCCGGAATCGTGCACGAGTAGCGTCGGAGGTACGGCGGGTGTTGCGCCCCGAAGGAACGTTCATCCTAAACGAGGTTCTCCGTGACGGACTGAACGCGCCGGAGTGGAGTCTCGCCGAGCTTCACTCGATCAAAAGTGCAGTCGATCGAGCGCTCGGGCTCCCGCACGAAGAGACGATGTCGGAGCGTGGGATCGATGCTTGGCTCGTCCTGCTCCGGACTACCCAGCATGTCCGCCTCCGGCGTACGTTTCCCGTGGATTCGGACAGCGCGCTCGAAGAGCGGATTGAGTTTCTCTCGGGGTATGTCGGTATGGTTGCCGATAAGCCGGAGCGCTATGCGCGACTTCGACGCCGCATGTCGAAGTGGATGATGCATGTCGCTCGATATGGCACCGCGCGTCCGCCGGAGCTACTTGCCGTCTGCTCGCTTTCGTAGCGGGTTCCTGCGGTAAGTGTTACAATTTGGATGTGGGCGCTGGAAGGTTATCCGGTCGACATACTCGGGCCTCGGTTACGGTAACGGTGGCGGTCGAGCCACGGGGATACGCTAGGCTTGTGCCTGCGCAGCGTGGGGCTCAAGGAACGTTGAACGTCACGACCGTGGAAGCGGGGCAAGAGCGCGCATTGGTCAGGCTGTACATCGGTGGCGAAGGCGAGCGACGGGAAATCAAGCGTATCGAGCTGCGCGAACTCGCGGCAAACTCGCAGCGGCGGACGTCCATCCGTTTGGCCGCTTCTGTGAGTCGGCGCGGGCTCCTGACAGTGGTGGCGTATAGGGCCGGTCGCTGCTTAGCGCGAGAGTCGGTGTCTATCAAACCCTATATTGCGCCGGTGTGGCCGCGGCGTTCGGCGGCTGCC
>PWGF01000457.1 GCA_003554375.1 Spirochaetaceae bacterium | reverse complement strand
TGCGCATCGGTCCGATGATCTGTTACGACTCGGTGTTTCCTTCGCAGTACGCGTGGTACCGGGACGCGGAGGCCGAGCTGATCGTGGTTGCGGCCGAAGCGGGCTTTGTGCGCGGCTCCAACGTACCGTGGATGCATTTGGCTTTTGCACGCCTGTATTCGATGGCATACGAGATACCCGTGCTCCACGTTTCGCAATCCGGACCGAGCGCGCTCTACACCCCCGACGGACGCCGGAAGGGATACACCGGCAAGGGACAACAGGCCGCGGTCGTGGTAGAACTATAGGCGGGAGGCGTGGGTATGAGGATGAATGCGCTGGTCCACGCGAGCGCCGTCATCGCGCTTGTCTTTGCTGTAGCGGCGTGCCAAAGCGTGGATCAAGGAGAACGGGAGCGTCTCCGCTCAACTTAGCGATCGTGAGTTTCTATCAATGCTCGAACCCCACCTGGCCGAAGGAGTCAGCCCGGCGGACATCTCCACCGAGCCGCCGGAGCCGGGCTATCTGTCGCAGCTGGAAGCGCTCAAGCGGGTTGCCGAGGATAAGGCGGAAAGCGGCAAGCTGGACTATGAATACACCGTGATACGCAACGGCGAACGGGTCACCTACGACCAGTCGTGGCTCCGCGATGCTCAGGTCCATGAGCCTATCCTCGTGCATAATCTTGCCTTTAGAACCGCCGACGAACCCGACGGCTACGACTACTACTACTACGTGCACGCGAGCCATCCCGATATGGGAAAGGTTCTCGGCGGGGCTTTCTTCTCCAACGAAAACACGGGGAACGATTGGGGGGTGGCGGACAAAATGGGACCGGCGGTAAGTCGAAGCGCGCACGAGCATCACGAAACCTGGTCGGCGTCCGAGCAAGTCACCAGTCATGTGGTTACTCGCAGCGAAGCGAAGGAGTTCCTTTCCCGCACGGACGGAGAGCCGTTGCGCGAGGAGCCGAGCGCCGTTCTGTACCCGAACGACGTCCACACCGATGTACATGCGTTTAAGTGGTACTTTGAAACCGAGCGGGGTTCAGACGGAGAGGGGGATGCCTACTTGATGGACTCCCAGGTAAGCGTTAATTCCGACCGGGACCTGCGCAATCCGCTGGGCTACATGGAACGGATCAACGCAAGCTACGCTAGCTCGGACGTGCCTCTCTCGATTACGCCGCTACCGACGCTCATCAGTAAGGTGCCGCAGCTGGGAATCTACGACGCTCTGGAAGAGCAGGAGGTACGGTTCCGGCGGCTCGGCGAGATAGCGGAGGAACCGGAGGTTTTGACGCGTGAAGACTTCGAGCCGGTACGGTGAGGCCGCGGAATGCGGCGGCCGGAGCGGTGCGCTGAAACCAATGACGAAGGAATAAGGAGAGACTGGGAGGGACGGAGCGGACGAAGAAGACGGGTATCGTAGCGACAGGTACGGAACAACCGATGGGGGGAGCGAACGGAGCCGCGCGGAGTGCAACGGCTGCGGCGATTGTTGTGCTTGCAGTGGGGATCCCGCCGCTTAGGAGGCGCGCGGAATAAAGCTAAGCCGACTGTGGCATTTACAATTTTGGATTTGTAGTCCAAAATTGTAACAGTCATGTACGTTGCGCGGACGTTGGAAGCGGCGCTGACGGAGGCACTGAAGCACTATCCGGTCGTGGTGGTTACGGGGCCCCGCCAGTCGGGAAAGACGACACTTCTTCGGACCGTGTTTCCGGAGGCCTCGTACCACGCACTGGAGGCGCTGGATGCCCGCGCGGCCGCGGAGGACGACCCGCGGGGGTTCCTTCTGCACGGCGAGGCCGATCTCATGATCGTCGACGAGGTGCAGCGGGTGCCGAGTCTCTTCTCGTACCTGCAGGAGATCGCGGACGAGCCGGCGGTGAAGCGGAAGTACGTGCTGAGTGGGTCGCAGAACTACCTGCTCCTGGAGTCGGTCTCTCAGTCGTTGGCCGGCCGGGTGGCGCTCTTGTTTCTCTACCCGTTCACGATGACGGAGCTTGCGCCGCACTTCCCGTTGCCGGAGGAGCCGGACGCGCTCATGCTCGCCGGATCGTATCCTCCGGTATACGACCGGCGGATCCCCGCGGGGGAGTTCTTCGACAACTACGTAGCAACCTATGTGGAGCGTGATGTCCGCGCGGTGCGCGGCGTGGGAGATCTGGCCCGGTTTCGCCGGTTCATGCAGCTGTGCGCGGGCAGAATCGGCCAGTTGCTCAACGTACACGGACTCGCGAACGAGGCAGGGGTCGATCACAAGACCGCCGAAGCATGGTTGTCCGTGTTGGAAGCGGGGCACGTCGTGTTCCGGCTTCAGCCGTACTATCGGAGCTTCAGCAAGCGAGTCGTTAAGCAACGGAAACTCTACTTCTTTGACACCGGGTTGGTGGCGGCGCTGTTGGGGGTCCGGGACGAGCGGCTCCTATCACGCTCGTGGCTGCGGGGGGTGCTCTTCGAGAATCTGGTGATTGCGGAGTACGCGAAGGGTGTATACCACCGGGGGCGTCGCCCACGCATCTATTTCTGGCGGGACCACACCGGAAACGAGGTGGATCTGCTCGTGGAGGACGGGGAGCGGATCGCGGCCGTCGAAATCAAGGGGGGCTCGACAATCACCCGCGACATGCTCAAGGGAATCACGACCTTCCAGCGGGTGAGCGGGATCGACCCGGCGGCCTGCTACCTGGTCTGCGGTGGACGGCAGTCGGTGTGGCGTCCGGAGGCGCACGTTCTGTCGTGGCGCGAGGTTTCGAGACTTCCGGGGTAGACTACGGCACCCTTCCACCCCCTCCGCGCTGAGATACACGCCGGAGGCGTCGGGTGCCTGCCTTCGGATCCGGTCCTGAGGACGACAACCGATGGGCGACGCCGGCCTGGATCTCCTCCTGCGACTTCAGGCGCCCCTGGTCATCCGTCCTCCCAGGCTCGGGTCTTGCGGGCGACGGGTGTTACCGACTGTTGGTTTCCCGGGCTATCACGCTTCCGGTCTTGCGCTCTTCCGGGCGTTGGGGCGCTTCGACTATTGGACCGGCGATTCTTCCGGCTCCCAGGCTCTTGTTCTTGTGGGTCTCTTGCTTTCCCTTAACAAGGGGGCGCAGCGGATATGGCGCCAGGCGAAGCTTGGAGCAATAAGAGGTGTAACGGACACTGAAATTCCCTATCGTGGCCCAGCAGGTGTGACTCCCACTCGATCCCGACGGAAAAGAAGCGAGCGGAGCCGGCCAGACTCCGGTTGGTCCGCCGAGGCGCCGAGGATTGCAGTAGAGCACGCGACCCTACCGACGCGCGGCCGATGTGCGGCATGGGTTCGGTTTCCGGCAAATGCGGCGATGCGGGGCGTCACCGGATTGCGGTGGTTGTCGGCCGGGACACGCCCAACAATATAGAACGGCCCGGCTCCTTGTTGTTCGATGCACACCCGCAATAGAAGATCATCAAGACACCTTTCAAAATTGTGTTATAATCGGGTCGAAATCAGTCTGGGGTGGAACGACCGATGGCAACCGCGGATCAGATCAAAGCCCTCATCCGGTCTCATGCGAGTGAAAACTCCGAGCAATTCTACACGACGGCGCTGCAGGTAGCCGCGCATGAGGCTCGATTGGGGCACGGTGCTCTTGCGCACGACATTAAAGGACTCGTTGATAAGGCGAGGAAGGAGCACCGGCCGGTAGTTCTGCAGTTCCCGAAAGAACTTCAGGGATTCGTGCTTTCTGAAGAACCTTCGGTGCCGCGTTCGGCGCTTGTTGTCGAGTCAGCGCTTGGCGAGCGTGTGGACCGTATTGTCAGGGAGCACCGCCAGACGGAGAAGCTCAAAAGCCACGGACTGATGCCCCGACGTCGTATTATGGCGGTGGGTCCTCCCGGTACGGGCAAGACAATGACCGCTCACGTGCTTGCTCACGAGTTGCGGATTCCATTGCATACGATTCAGGTCGATCGCATCGTCACGAAGTTCATGGGGGAGACCGCGGCGAAGCTGCGTCGAGTGTTCGATCAGATGTATGACATACCGGGCGTATACCTTTTCGACGAGTTTGACGCCATCGGTGGAGCGCGCAGTCTCGACAACGATGTCGGAGAGATGAGACGTGTGCTGAATGCGTTTCTTCAGTTCATTGAAAAGGACACGTCGGACAGCATCGTGTTCTGCGCGACAAACAGCCCACAGCTTCTCGACGAGGCGCTCTTTCGCCGCTACGACGATGTTTTTCACTTTGCTCTGCCGGGTGAGGCGGAACGAAAACGCCTGATTCAAAATGTTCTGGGAACAAGCGTCCCGGAGAAGCTCGACTGGGACGTGCTCCTGGCAAAGAGTCATGATTTGAGCCAGGCGGAAATCGATCTCGCCTGCCGGGATGCGCTGAAAGAAGCTATACTTTCCGGGGAAGAGCGGGTCGAACATGCTGTGCTCGAGCGGATGTTTGACGAGCGCAGGTCCCGGATCTCGTCCGTAGGATAGTGATTGTGGTATGGCTGAGTCGAAGTACCGGAACATCTTCCTGACCGACTTTCATAGTTCCATGCCATATACAAAACCG
>PWGF01000344.1 GCA_003554375.1 Spirochaetaceae bacterium | reverse complement strand
GGAGCCGCCTCCTGGCGGGTCCGGCTGTGGGTGTTCTCCATCGAGCGGAGTATAACAACCCGGGGCGATGAGGCAAAGATTGTTGGTGGCTGCAGGGAGCGTGAAGCGAAGATTCTGGACGTCCGGAACACAAGCGGAGCCGGCTCGATCTCGGAATCAGGGCGTACCCACGGCCCAAGCAGCGCAATCCGCTCTTGCGCTCTCGACAAAGACATTTGTCTGCTATACACTTGTATGCTATGACGGATAGAGAGAGCACGCGTTCCAGAGTCTACCGTTTTGTACGGAGCCGGATTCTCGCCGGCTCTCCGCCTACGGTCCGGGAGATCCAGAAGGAGCTGGGGCTCTCTGCTGCGCAGAGCGTCCAACGGCATTTGGACGCACTCGTCGCCGCCGGGGCTTTGCGGAAGACTCCCCGCATTTCACGGGGCTACACCTTGCCGGAAGAGGAGCTACGGACACTTTCCGCGGTTGGGCAGGAGTCATCGGCGCAGGAGCCCTCGGCGGATGAGCGGCGCGTGCCGCTTGTGGGGCGCGTGGCTGCAGGGCCGTTTTCCACGGCGTTTCAGGATATCGAGGGGGAACTCTCCGTCGCGGATCGCTCAGAGCATGAGGAGCTCTTCGCGCTTCGGGTTCGCGGGGAGAGCATGCGGGATGCCGGAATCCTCCCGGGAGATCTCGTCATAGTGCGCAGGCAGCAGACCGCTCAGGACGGTGACATCGTAGTTGCCCGGGTGGAGGATGATGCCACGGTGAAACGGTTCCGCATTCGCAACGGCCGCCCGGAGCTCCACGCGGAAAATCCGGTCTACTCCGGGATAATCCTCCCAGAGGAGTTCGTTCTCCTCGGCAAGGTGGTGGAGGTCCGGCGGATCATCGATGGGTCCGGCTACCGGGAGTATCACGAATGAAGCCGCTCTCCTCTCTTCCGGTATATCGCGCGCGGGATCTCGTGGAGGATGCGTCTCATGTCGCGGACTCCGGAGCGCAGCATGAGCTCCGGCTCCGTTCGGACTCCGGCTCGCTTGGAATCGGGATGTTGCTCGGGCGCATTGTGGAGCTGTATGGAGCGGGGAGTACCACAGTGGCTATGGGACTTGCCCGGGAGGCTCAGATCACTGGGGAGCGGGCGGTCTGGATTGCCGGCGGTTCGGAGCTCTTTTTCCCTCCGGATGCGGCGGCGCACGGAGTCCGGCTCTCTTTTCTGCCGGTGGTCCGGGCGGAGAGCGGCCGGGAGGCGGCCCGCTCGGCGGATCTCTTCGTGCGCTCCGGTGCCTACGGTCTGGTGGTAATGGATCTCGGAGCGCATACGGTGGAGGAGCCCGTGCTCGGGAGGCTACTGCGGCTGGCCGCTCTCAACCGTTCAGCAGTCGTGTGCCGCACGGAAGGGAGCTACAGGCTCGGGTCGCTCGTTGGGCTGCGGGGACGGTGCGTCACGCGGCGGATCGGACAGGGCCGGTTCCGCGTGGAGCTCGTGGTGGAGAAAGACAAGCGGCACGGACCGAATCGAGTTTATCGGGGAGAGTACGATGGTCCGCCTGGCTTGCTTTGATCTTCCCCACTTTGCGTTGCAGCTTCTTGCTCGCAAACGGCCGGAGTGGCGGGAGGAGCCGTTTTGTCTGGTCAGTGAGGAGCGGCCACAGGGTACGGTGCTTTCGGTAAGCCGGCATGCTCGGGAGCTCGGCGTTCTGCCCGGGATGCGGTATGCCGCGGCGCTTGCGGTAGCGCCTCGCCTGCGGGCCGGCGCCGTGGAGGCGCCGGAGATCCGCAGTGCCAATGCGGAGTGTGATGCGTTTCTCTATGAGTTTTCGCCCGCGGTGGAGCGCCGGGAGGAATTGGCCGGCGTCTTCTGGCTGGATGCCCGCGGGCTGGATTCGCTATGGGGAGGACCTGAGGCGTGGGCGCGCGCTCTGCAAGAGCGAGCGCGGGAGCACGGATTTCGAGCTCGGGTTGCAGTAGGGTTCGATCGCTTCGGGACTTTTGCCGCGGCGCGTACATCGCGCCGGGTGGTGATTTCGCGTTCCGCTGAGGAGGAACTTGCTCATGCGATGCGGTCTTCCGTCTCGCTTCTTCCTCTTGAGCCTCGCGCGATGGAGCGGCTGGGCCGGCTTGGGGTGCGCACCGTGGCGGAATTCTGCGCGCTTCCGGAGGCAAGCGTAGCCCGGAAGCTCGGGGCCCGCGCCGCGACGCTCCGGCAGTTCGCGGCCGGCGGGGATGCGATTCCACCGCAGGGAGCGGAGCCCGGAGCGGACCCGGTGCGCCGGCGGGAGATCCCCTCGCTTACAGGGGCCGAAAGTCTCCTCCCTTACTTCGAGGAGATGCTCGGGGAGGTCGTTGCGGAGCTCACTGCTGCGGGAACGGCTACGGCGTGGGTGGCGCTTGCGCTCCATCTGGAGAACGGAGAAGAGCTCCGGCACCATATCACACCTGCCGAGCCCACCACGGACCGGCGGTTCATACGCAAGCTCATCGATCTCAAACTGCAGAGCGTGGAGATCGGAGCTCCGGTGGTGAAGGTTGAGCTCTCCGGGCACGGAGCGGAGCAACGGGCGCATGCCGGAGAGCTTTTTGCGCTTCCCCGGGCACGCTCGCTTCGGGACGCCGCTCGCGCGCTCTCACTCCTGCGGGCCGAGCTGGGAGATAACGCGCTCGTCCGGATCGACCTGCGCTCCGATCACCGGCCGGAGGATCGGTTCTCACTCCGGAAAGCCGTGGATCTTCGGAGTGACGGCTCACTCCTCGTGGCGGGAGAGCGTGGAGAGTGCGCCTCCTCGTTCCCGGGAGCGCGCGAGGATGCGGAGAGCTCCATCTCCACATCCCGTCCTTCCATGTCCCGGGGCACGGGGGTAGATGTCCCAGGGCCGCTCGTCGGTGGAGGGCCGGAGAGCGGAGGACCGGGCATCGGCGGAGGGCCGGGCGCCGGCGAAAGGCTGGTCGCTAGCGAAGGGCCGGACGTCGGCGGAGGGCCGGGCGTTAGCGAAGGGCCGGAAAGCGGAGAACCGGAAAGCGAACGGCCGGGCGCCGGCGAAAGACTGGTCGCTAGCGAAGGACCGGCCGTCGGCGAGGGGCCGGAAAGCGGTCGAGTGCGCGGGCGGCGGCCGGGTGTGACCTCGCCCCTCGTGCGGCGGATATTGCTCGATCCTGTCGAGCTCTCAAGCAAAGCTACCGGTGTTGTGGACTCAGTTTTCCGGGCCGCCCGGGCAGGACAGTCGCCGGAGGGGAGTTGTGCAAGCGCGATGCTTTTGGAGCGTGCCGGCCCATTCGTGCTCTCGGGGCGGTGGTGGCGGGACGAGCCGCGCCGCGCCTACTGGTATATCGCGCTTCCGGATGGAACGGTGCGCTGGGTTTTTCGGGAGGGGGATCGATGGTTTCTCCATGGAGCGGTAGATTGACATCAGGGGCTCCTGCCGGAGCATCTCCCAAGGTGCCCGCCGGGACTGCTGCCGGGGAGTCCGTCGCGGCAGCTGCAGGGACCTCCGCCGGGGCGTCGGCCGGGGCACCCGCCCGAGCGTCCGCGGGCGCGCCCGCCGGGGTTCCTGGAGGAGGTGAAGCCGGTGGCAGGCCGGACCTCCCCGGTGGCCGCGGCCCGCGCGACGGGCCTGGCAGCCAACGCAGGAGAACCGGCCGCGCTGCGGCTCGAGCCGGCGCAAGGGATTTCGTCCCCCTGCGGTGTCTGAGCAGCTTCTCCTTCCTGGAAGGGGCCAGTATGCCGGAAGAGCTCGTGGAGGCGGCGGAGGATGCGGGGTATAGAGCGATCGGGCTTGCCGACCGGGACGGGATGTACGGCATGGTGCGCGCCCATGCGGAGGCGCGCAACCGGTCGCTCCGGCTCATCTGCGGCTCCACCTTGACCCTGGCCGAGGGGGGCTTCCTCCTTATCCTGGCAGAGGATCGGGACGGATACGGGAATCTGTGCGAACTCATTTCCGCGGGGCGGTTGCGAAACCCCAAAGGTAGCTCGTCGGTGCGCGCTTCGGAAGTCGCCGAGCGCGCCGCGGGGCTGATCGCGGTCTTTCTACCGGACGGCGGATACCCGCCGGGTGAGGCGTGCGAGCTCCTTCGTGACGCCTTTGCCGGAGCGGCGTATGTGGGCATTGCGCGCCACTTGCTTCCGGAGGACCGGCAGCTCGAGCTCGCGGGAAGGGGGCTTGCTCGGAAGCTCGGGCTCCCGCTCGTTGCGGTCCCGGAGGTGCGTTACCATGCCCGGGAGCGGAAACCGCTCCGGGATGTTCTCACCTGCATCCGCTATCGGACCAGCATAGATGAGGCGGGGGCGCTCCTCGATCGGAACGACGAGTTCGCGCTGCCGCAGGCGGAGGAGCTTGCAAAGCGCTACCGGGACGATCCGCGCCTCCTTGAGCGCACCGCCGAGATCGCGGAGCGTGCCCATTTCACGCTGGGGGAGATCTCCTACCGCTATCCGGAAGAGCATGTCCCCGCGGGCTACACCACCTCCGGATGGCTGGCCAGGCTCTGCCGGCGGGGCGCTCGCTCCCGCTATCCGGAAGGGGTACCGGAGGACGTGCGTGACCAGCTCAAGCGGGAGCTTGCGGTGATCGAGGAGCTGGAGTACGCGGGCTACTTTCTCACCATGCACGAGATCGTCCGTTTCTGCGAGGAACAGGGCATTCTCTGCCAAGGGCGCGGCTCGGCAGCCAACAGCATCGTCTGTTACTGCCTCGGGATCACCGCAATCGATCCGGTCCGGATGAATCTGCTCTTCGAGCGCTTTCTCTCAAAGGAGCGCGCCGAGCCTCCCGACATCGATCTCGATATCGAGCACGAACGCCGGGAGGAGGTTATTCGCCACATGTACGAGCGCTACGGGGCTCGGCATGCGGCGATGGTGGCGAACGTCATCACCTACCGGCCGCGCTCGGCGGTTCGCGAGGTAGGGGCGGTGCTCGGGTTCCCGGAAAGCACGCTCGATCGGCTTGCCAGGCTCGTGGGGCGGCATGCGGACAGCCTGGATGAGACCATGCGCGCCGAAGGGCTTTCGCCGGATTCCGGCCGCGGGGCGCTCCTGGCGCGGTTTGTGCGCGAGATCCTCGGGATGCCGCGCCACCTCTCGATCCATCCCGGTGGCTTTCTCCTGGGAAACCAGCCGGTGGACCGGCTGGTGCCGATGGAGAACGCTACCATGCCGGGACGGGTAGTCGTTCAGTGGGACAAGGACGATATCGAGGAGATGGGGCTTTTCAAGGTGGATCTGCTGGGACTGGGGGCGCTCAGCCAGCTCCGGCGCTGTTTCGAGCTTCTGCGCTCCCATCACGGTATCCGGCTCTCAATGGCGGAGATTCCCTCAGGGGACCGGGACGTCTACCGGATGCTCTCCCGGGGGGACACCGTAGGGGTGTTCCAGCTGGAGAGCAGGGCGCAGATGGCGATGCTCCCGCGGATGAAGCCGCGGACGTTTCATGACATTGTTATCGAGATCAGCATCGTGCGGCCTGGGCCGATCACCGGCGGAATGGTGCATCCGTACCTCCGCCGGCGGAGTGGAGAGGAGCCGGTGCGCTATCCGCACCCTTCGCTCGAGCCCATTCTCCGCAAAACGCTTGGAGTGCCGCTCTTCCAGGAGCAGGTGATGAAGCTTGCGGTGGAAGCCGCGGATTACACGCCGGGGGAGGCCGACCGGTTGCGCCGGGATATGGCGGCGTGGCGAAAGACGGGCCGGATCGAGCAGCACCGCGATCGCATGATCGAGCGTATGACCGCACGCGGAATCTCGCGGCGTTTTGCGGAGCAGGTTTTCGAGCAGATCCGCGGCTTCGGCGAGTACGGCTTTCCGGAGAGCCACGCGGCAAGCTTTGCCCTCATCGCCTACGCCACCGCCTACATCCGCCGGCACCACCCGGAAGTTTTCACCTGCGCGCTCCTCAACGCATGGCCTATGGGCTTCTACGCGCCGAGCACCATCGTCGAGGATGCTCGGCGCCACGGGATCACGGTGCGCCCCGCCGACGTCAGCTACAGCGACTGGTTTTGCACGCTTGAGGTGGGGACATCGGCCGGAGGCGCCGGCGGGGGCGGTGGCGCCCGGGTGACACGCCATTCCGCGGACGGCACCGGCACCTCGGTACGCGCGCCAAACCCTTCGCGCGCCGACCACGCCTCGCCGGCTGTGGGCCGGCGGCCTGCGGTGCGCATGGGGCTCCGGTTTGTAAAGGGAGTAGGGGAGGGAGATTGGGAGCGCATTTGTGAAGCCCGCCCATTCAAGTCAGGGGAGGACTTCATCGAGCGCTCCGATCTTGCCGAGGACGTGCTCGTTGCGCTTGCGGAAGGAGGGGTACTTGCCTCTCTCGGCATCGACCGGCGGCAGGCGCTCTGGAAGAGCTACGGCATCCGGGGGAGCCGAGAGAACCGGCGGAGTCAGAACGGTCACGGCCAAGGAAGGGGAAGTCGCTCGCCGGCCTCGCGGAAGAGTGCCGGCGGAACAGGCGGCGGACCGGATGGCGGAGCACCCAGTGGCGCAGGCGGCAAAACAGTCCGCGGGCTGGACGGGGGAGCACCCAGCGGCGCAGGCGGCGAAACAGCCCGCGGACCGGACGGCGGAGCACTCAGCGGAGCAGGTGGCGCAACAGCCCGCGGGCTGGACGGGGGATCCGGTGGCGGAGAACCCGGCAGGGGAGCCGGCGGAACGGGGGGCGAAGACAAAAGCGGAAAATGGACAATGGACTCATCCGGCCTGCTCGCAGGCATCGGTAGCGCGCCGGAGCCGAGGTTCGATTCGTTGAGCTCGATGGAGCGGATAGCATGGGACTACGGAGCTACGGGGCACAGCGTGCGGGGCCATCCCCTCGAGACGGCGCGGAGTGAGCTGGCGCGCATGGGGCTTCCGGATGCCGCCGCCGTGGCCGGCCGTCCCGAAGGAGTCCGCGTGCGGTATGCGGGGCTCGTGATATGCAGGCAACGGCCGGAGACTGCGGGCGGGACGCTCTTCATCACGCTCGAGGATGAAAGCGGCTTCGTAAACGCGATCGTAAAGCGCGAAGTGTTCGAGCGCTTCCGTTCGGTTGTTCTGACCTCCGCTTTTCTGGGGGTGACCGGTATTCTCCAGAAGCATCCCACAAGCCCGTACGTCCTTGCGGAGAGCTTGTGGCGCCCGGAGGTATCGTTCGCCACCGCGGCACCCGCAAGTAGAGACTTTCAGTAGCTTCCCATTCCGGTGCCGGACGTTACTCCACTGTCACCATCGCAGTCCGCGCTTGGCCGGGAGAGTTCTGAACTGTGCGAACGGCATAGCTGCGGCGATTCTCCCACGGTGCAGGAGCGTCCGGCCCGACATCGAGCGCCGGCGCGCCGCTCCCCGCCTCGGGCCGGCGGAGCTCGTGCCAGTCGTCGGCTCCTTCTACTGCGACTATCCGTTCACCCGGGTGCAGGTGGAGCATCCACGTCAGCGTTCGCTCGGCAGGCGCGCCCGCGCAGGTTCCCTCCGCCGGACCCGCGCGCAGCTCGATTTCCGTTCCGGTGCGGCTAACGCTAAGCGGGGTTGTGCGGCATTCGCCCTCCTGATACTTCTCCGAAACGCCGTCGTCCTCGTGAAGAAGCCGGCTCGTTGTCCCGTTTGTGTTGCTCAATGGAACGCAGAGGTAGACCTTTGACCAATCCTGGTCCGCCGTTGAGGCGGCCGGTTCGAGAAGAGGAATGATGGCACGATCGGCAAGATAGAGCGGAAGCTGCTCAAGCGGGGTGAGCCTCCCGAGCCGGGCGGGCCCCTCGACCATAGTCCCGTCCCACGCGTCATGCCATACACCCGGAGGAACGTCTACGCTCCATTCGGCGTCCCCGATCTCGATGTCGCGCGGCATCCGGCGGACCGAAAGCCGGCAGGCAATCGGAGGCGTCCCTGCGTTTCGGTAGCGTACCGTAATCGGGTAGCTCGTGCCCTCTTCCAGCGGGAGAGTTACTTCATTATGCCCTTTGTCGAAGACGTCCCTGATGTGAGGTTCCTCCTCGCCCGGCCCGACATCGAGCCCCTTCATCCCGTTTCCGGCGAGCGTGAACCGATACCAGCCACTTTGCGGCGGACTAAAGGAACCTTCCCAGACCACGGTGAAGTCCGTGCCCCATGCCATCTTATTCCGGTTGTAGTCGGTGAAGTTGAGGCGGACATACGGTGACTCGGTAATCTCGATTGGCTCCTGTTGCCCCTCGCCGAGATCCGGCGCGCCGGCGCCGCAGTACACGTGCCTCCGGAACGGACCCGGCACCAGGCGATACGTGCCGACCTCCGCCTCGGCGGGTCCGAAGATCGGGGCAACGAAGATATCGTCGCCCAAGAAGAAGGAGTCCCACTGTCCGGGTGCGCCGCCGGCAGAAGCCCCTGGAACGGCCTCCGGGGCGGCCCCCCCGGTGCGCTCCTCGCCGCCGGCCCCGGCGGAGCCCGCCGGGGCGGCCCGGGCGCCCGCCTCCCCGCGTGCCCGCGAGGCCTCGCCCGCAGAGGCAGCCTCCCAGCTTAACGCGTTCCGGAACGCGCGGCTTCGTAATAGCGGAGTGCCGTCGCGCCAGGCCAGGAAAGCCAAGCGGCTGAGATACGGCATAAGCCGGTAGCGCACCCTGGTGAACCTCCGGGCAATCGTCTCCACCCGTTCGCCGAAACGCCACGGCTCGCGGAACCGGTTCTTCGGGCCGCAGTGGAGACGGAACGTCGGCGAGAGCGCGCCCCACTGGACCCAGCGGACGTACTGCTCCGGAGATGGGAACCCGATGTGCCCGCCGATGTCCTGTCCGGTCCAGGGGAGCAGCTGCTCACCGTCTTCCACGGTCTCATGGACAGCCTCGATCAGCGAATCCCAGTCGGAGTGGATGTCACCCGTCCACCAGATAGGGAATCGATGCGCCGCCGGATGGTCGGCCCGCATGCTCAAGAGAGCCGGGCGGCTCCCGGGACGGACGGCCCGGGTGATGTCCCAGTAGATTCGCTGGCCCCACACCGCGGTCTCAAGCCCCGGTGCCGGCCCCTCCATGATGCGCCTCCAGTTCCGGTCGAACCACCATGCCGAGAGTCCCATCTCCAGGAAGCGGCCGAGGTTCCTCCTGCGGTAGCGGAAGAGCTCCGGATCGAGCGGAGTACGCTCGATCGGCTCCGGGTGGTCGTTGAAGACTACGTGTAGATTGCGCTCGTGCATCTGCCGGAAGAAACTCCGCATGTCGGGAAAGAGCTCGTTGTTGACCTCGTATCCGCGACTCCCGCCGATTCGCCAGTCCGTGTCGATTACGAACGCGTCCAAGGGGAAGCGCCGGCCGTGGTACTCATCGGCGAGCTCGAGTGCGCCCTCGGCACTGTACGGATAGTAGCGGCTGTGCCACAGTCCCAGCATCCATCGCGGGGGAACCGGTATCGATCCGGTCAACTCGAGGAAAGCCGAACGGAGCCGAAGCGGCTCATCGGCGAATGGGAAAAGATACCAGTCTCGTGCCTTCGCTTCGATTCGCCACTCGTCGCGATCGCCCGGTTCGGGAGGAAGGGCGCCTCGCTCAGGGGGGACGGCACGCGGCGCGTCACGGAAGCACCAGAATCGCTGCCGGGAATCGATACGTGGAAGCCGAAACTCCGCAGGCTGAACGGGTTGGGCTGACGAGATGGAGCCCAGAAGGAGCTCGGGGCCGTCCGGCGTCCGTGCCTCCCGAAGATCAGCCCGCCATTCGAGGTGTGCATCGGTTGCAGCACGTTGCCCGACTTCGACGGTCAACACCAGGTTGTCAGCCTTCAGCCGGTAACCCGCTTCGTCCTTGGTCGCCCGAACGTCGCCTCGAAGCGGTGGGCGGGCGAGCACTCCAAAGGTCGGATCGTCGCAGAAGCAGCCATTTGCGCCGGCCTCCTCGACGCGGAGGGTGCCGTTGCAGTACCATTGTACTCGGATGGAGTTCGCGCACACTATGCCGGACGGCGTGACGGATGGTTCCGAATGATCCATGGTGCTATCCTCAGTTACATCGGTCGAGAGTTCTGCCCCTGTGCGGATTTCGCTTGTAAACGGGTGCTTGCGAACTGTACGGCGCGTATAGTTTCCTGTCAACTAATCGGTTGGTCCCAAACCGATGTTGACATGTCGTTTTCGACATAGTATGCGTTAAGTCAAACACCAAGGAGATGGATATGAGTGTTATGTGGAAGCGTGTGTTGGTACTGTTTCTCATCGTCTTGTTTGCCGGCGGCATGGCGTTTGCCGGCGGTCAGCAGGAGGAAGAGGAGCCGGAGCCCGAGGAGCCGGAGGATGTCGAGGCAACCGATCTCGAGACGGCGCCTCCGGATGTGGATGAAGACGAAGCGGTCGCCGTCGTGAACGGACAACCGATCGATCGCCAGCTGTACGAGCAGCAGATCGAAGCCCAGCTCCAGCAGGCCCAGATGCAGGGTATGGAGATCGGAGAGCAAGAACGGCAGATGCTGGAAGACCAGATCCTGGAGCAGCTCATAAACCGGGAGCTCCTGCTTCAGCACGGCCAAGAGCTCGGCATCGCGCCAAGCGATCAAGAGGTCCAGCAACAGATGGAGCAGATTCGGGGGCAGTTCCCGGATCAAGAGAGCTTTGAGCAAGCGCTCGCGCAGCAGAACCTGACCGAGCAGGACCTTGTCGACGATATATCGCAGCAGCTCGTCCTTCAGGCGCTCTTTGAAGAAGAGATCGCCGGGGACATCGCGGTGGAAGAAGAGGATCTGCGCGAGTTCTATGAGGAGAATCCGGAGTTCTTCGAGACTGAGGATGAGATTCGGGCCAGCCACATCCTTCTCCAGTCCGATCCGGAGGACGAGGAAGCTCACGATGCAGCTCGAGAGGAGATCGAGGATATCCTCCGGCAACTGGAAGAAGAGGATGCTGACTTCGCCGACCTCGCTCGCGAGCATTCGGAGGATGGGACCGCCGAAGAGGGCGGAGACCTCGGGTACTTCGGCCGTGGCCAGATGATTCCCGAGTTCGAGGAAGCCGCGTTCGCTCTGGAAATCGGCGAGATTTCCGGCGTCGTGGAGAGCCAATTCGGGTTTCACATAATCCGAAAGACTGACGAGCGGGAAGCCGGAACCCAGGAGTTTGAAGAGGTTCGCGGTCAGATCGAGCAGTTCCTCGCGCAACAGCAGGAGCAGCAGGCCGTGGAATCGTACATTGATGAGCTACGGCAGGATGCGGAGATCGAGATTCTGATGTAGCTCAGGTCAGTGGCCGCCAGGCGGCCGAACAAGGGGATACCGCGCGGTGCGGTCGAGCTCAGTGGAGTTCGGCCGCTCGCTGCGCACTCGCTCCGTTCCCTTCAGCACCGATTCGTCCGTTTCGGCGCGCTCCGGTGCCAAGGCACCTTACAGATGTCCGGCAGTAGCGTTGCGCCGGTTTAGCGAGCTGGAGGAGGGAGGCTGACGGATGGCTTGCGCGGGCGGACACGGCAACGGACGGAACAGCCCGAGAGGAGCCACGGATATCTGCCGCGGCTCGAAGCAGTATACCCTCCGCAATCTGCACGAAATTCCCGAATACCATAGCCTTCCGGAAGAGCTGCAGTTCGAGCTCGAAGTCGTCGGTCAAGTGCTTCCGTTCAAGACGAGCCGGTACGTGCTGGAGCAGCTCGTCGATTGGAAGCGGGTACCGGACGATCCGCTCTACCGGCTAACCCTTCCGCAACGCGGCATGCTTCGTCCTGAGGAGTTCCGGGCGGTCGCCCGACGGGTGAAGCAGATCCGGGCCGGGACCAATGCCGAGAGGGCTCAGCAAGAGCTGCAGGAGCTCGTCCACCGGATTCGCTACCGTCTCAACCCGCAGCCCGCCGGACAGCTCGAAAAGAACGTACCGGTGTTCGAAGGAAAGCCGCTCGAGGGTGTACAGCACAAGTACCGGGAGACTGCGCTCTATTTCCCGAAAGCCGGCCAGTCGTGTTTTGCCTACTGCACGTTCTGTTTCCGGTGGGCGCAGTTTGTCGGTATCGAGGGGCTGCGCTTCGCCGCTCGGTCGGTAGATCGGTTCGTTCGTTATCTCAAGGAACACCCGACAGTTACGGACGTGCTTATCACCGGTGGCGATCCGATGGTGATGGGTGCCCAGCAACTCAGAGAGACCATCGAGCCGCTTCTTGGTGCCGGTCTGGAGCACGTTCGCACGATCCGGATCGGAACCAAGTCGCTCTCATATTGGCCGCATCGCTATATCGATGACCCGGATGGGGAAGCGGTCCTCCGGCTCTTTTCGCGAGTGGTGGAGTCTGGGAGACAGCTAGCCATCATGGCGCAGTTCAACCATCCGCGCGAGCTGGAGCCCCGCATTGTAGCGCGCGCAAGCAGGCGGTTGCTGGGGCTGGGCGCGATCATCCGTACCCAATCCCCGCTACTGCGACACATAAACGACACTCCCGGGCTCTGGCGGCAGCTATGGCAACGCCAAATCGAGCTCGGAATGGTCCCGTACTATATGTTCGTCGAACGGGACACCGGGCCGCGGGAGTATTTCGAGCTCCCGCTATCGCGGGCCTATCGTATCTACCGGGAGGCGGTGAGCGGTCTCTCAGGACTTGCGCGAACCGCACGTGGGCCGGTCATGTCGGCAACCCCCGGGAAGGTGGAGGTGCAGGGCGTCGCGAACGTCGGAGGGCGCAAGTGTTTTGTCCTGCGCTACATCCAGGCCCGGGACGCCTCGCGGGTAGACCGTCCCTTCTTCGCCGAGTACGATCCGGATGCAACGTGGTTCGACCAGCTGAAGCCCGCCTCCGCCGAATGCCGGGAGTTTTTCGACCACTATCAAGCGGGCGTCCACCAAGTAGAGAATTGAGCGGGCGGGGATTGTTGGGGGAAGTCTCCCCCACGCTCCAGCCCGCGTGCCCTTCGGGCACCGGGGCGTGCTTATCGGGCTCCGCGCACGCTCCGCCCTGCACGCCCCTCACAGGACGCTTCAAAGTCCAAGTATTCTTGTGTGGCCTCAGAAGCCGTGCTAGTATCTTCAGAGTGAATCAACCGGAATTTGCTTAACCTTGGGAGCGAACACCGGAGAAATGGTGAGGTTGTTCCAAGCACTTCATAGCCTCTCCCTTTTGTCGCCTCCACCATCAAGCCGGAAGCCCGCAGGCCGGTTCTTGAGATAGAAGCAAGTGGCTGGACCAGGGAGTAGCACGATGCACGAACAAGGAAGCGTCCAAGATGCGGGAGCGGATCACAGGCATCTTCTCCTGGTTGAAGACGAAGCTCTCATCGCACTGGCGGAGAAACGGACCTTGGAGAAGCATGGGTTCACTGTTACCACGGCAAACACCAGGGAGAAGGCCGTGGAGACGGCTACCGCCGACTCCGGTGTCGACCTCATCCTCATGGACATAGACCTTGGCGAAGGTATGGACGGAACGGAGGCGGCTGAGAGGATCCTTGAAACCCATGACCTCCCGATCGTGTTCCTCACAGGCCACTCGGAGAAGGAGTATGTCGATAGAGTAAAGAAGATCACCAGTTATGGGTATGTTCTCAAGAGCAGCGGTGAGTTCGTGCTCGTTGAATCGATTAACATGGCTCTTGAGCTATTTGATGCCAGAAGACGTGAAGAGGAGAAGGAACGGCAGCTCCGCGAACAGAATGCCTACCTTGACTTTTACCGATTGGCCGTCGATGCGATAGATGATCAGAAAGTCTCGATCGTTGACTCTGACTATCGCTATCGAGTTGTAAACGAACGTTACTCCCGGGATTCCGGAATGCACAAAGAGCAGATAGTTGGGAAGAGCGTTGCAGAAATTTTGGGTAGTAATGCGTTTCAAGCCATAAAGCCGGAGATAGACCGATGTTTCGCCGGTGAGTCCGTAGAGTATTCGAGGTGGTTTGAGTTTCCGCAAGCAGGCAAACGGTACATGGAGGTGTCCTACTATCCTCTTCGCAACAAAAGGGATGAAATAGACTGTATAGCCGGTATTATAAAGGACAGCACCGAGGAGAAACAGGCAAAGAGGCAATTAGAGGAAGCTCTCGAATTCCAGAAGATCATATCGGATATTTCCTCACGCTTCGTGAAGACAACCGAAGGAAGCTTTGACGAAGACATAAACACGATGCTGGCTCAAATCGGCGAGCATTTCCGGGTTGATCGGTCATACCTTTTTCTCCTTTCCGATGATCACGATGCCATGACCAACACCCATGAATGGTGCAGAGAGGGTGTTTCCCCACAAATGCATCGGATACAGAACGAGCCGACGATGTCGTTTCCCTGGTGGACATCACAGGTTCTTTCTCAAGATTTCATACATGTGCCCGACCTCGAAGCACTGCCCGATGAAGCCGGTCCGGAGAAGCAGGAATTCAGACGGCAGGGCATTCAGTCCTACATTGAGATACCGGTGAGAAGCGGTGACGAAACATGGGGCTTCGTCGGCTTCGATGCAGTAAGGGAGCGCTATAGCTGGAGCAATAACGAGATTGAGAACCTTATGACAATAGCCAGTAACCTTGGCCATCTTCTCTTGAGACTTCGTAGTGAGAAGATGCTCAAAGAGGCCAAGACACGCGCGGAGGAAGGCGAAAAGAAGTCCCGTGAGAGTGAAGAGTACTACCGCCTGCTCGCCGAGAACATCCAAGACGTCGTGGTATCCTTGGACCTGGAGAGTGAGTGTTTCACCTATGTCAGTCCGTCCGTGGAGAAGGTGTTCGGTTACACGGTCGATGAGGTGCTCTCCATGACGCTACAAGACCTCCAAACCCAGGACTCACATGCTCGACACCAACAGGAAGTAAGAGATGTAATAGACGGCAAAACCAATACCCGAAGGTTCGAACGTGAGGTCATCCACAAAAGTGGCCACATCGTCCCGGTTGAGGTACACGCCACCTTCCTCCGGGATGGAACGGATATACCGAAGGCAACGGTTAGCGTAGTGCGCGATATCAGTGAGCGCAAGGAAAAAGAGCACGCTCTCATTAGGGCGGGAGAAGAGCAGCGGATGTTGCTCGATACCATCCCGACTCAGATCTGGTATCTCAAGGACGTTGAGACATACGGTTCGGTCAACCAAGCTCATGCAGACTTCTTCGGCATGCAAAGGCAAGATATGGAAGGCAAGAGTCTCTATGATCTGATGTCGACTACAGAAGAAGCCGATGTATGCATCGCGGGAAACCGGAAGGTATTCACCAAGAAGCAACAAATTTACAGCGAAGAGGCCGTCTTGAATGCCGCCGGCGAAGAGAGACTTCTCTCGATCATCAAAACGCCGAAACTTGACCGGAATGAGAATGTAGAATATGTGGTCTGCTCAGCCGAGGACGTCACCGAGCGCAAGGAGAAGGAAGAACAGGTTCGGAAGGCACTGGAGGAAAAAGACTCCCTGTTGCGCGAACTCAATCATCGCGTCAAGAACAATCTTAGCATGGTGTCCTCCCTGATCGACCTAAAGGAGAGCACATTCGACGACCACGCGGATCTGTCCGACCTCCGAAATCGAATAAACGCTATCCGGAAGGTCCACGAAGTGCTGCAGTATAGCGATGAAGTGACTCACGTGAACCTGAAGGAATACGTGGGGGGCATCCTCTCGAATGTATTGCAGTCCTCGGGGAGACGGACTATCACCATAGAAAACGACCTCCCTGATATTTCGGTTTCCACCAAAACGGCAATTCCGCTCGGACTTATTGTAAACGAGAGGGCGACCAACGCTCTCAAACATGGCTTCGTCGGAGAAGTCGAGCCTCGCTTCACGGTATCTATGGACCAAGACGGGAAAGGGTATTACATGCTTACGGCATCCAACACCGGCAAACCGTTCCCTAGGCATGTCGACATTGAGAATCCACAAACACTTGGGCTGCAGCTGATCTCGGCGCTTGTTTCGCAGCTAGATGGAACGCTTGAAGTAGAACGAGAGCCGCAGCCGGTCTTCCGAATTCGATTGCCGATGAGCCAAATGGAGAAGTGAAGAAGGATCCGGCCATATTCCCGTCGGCTTGTCCTTTCGCTCCGGCCGCCATCCGCTGACGCCAAAAAAGGCCATATTGACTCTGCCAATGGCCACCGATTGTCTTTCAGACGGTAAGTGCCGGCCAACAGATGGTGGTCGGTATCTGAACGCACAGAGAATAACCAAAACGCGCGTCCACCAGGATTCGAACCTGGGACCTACTGCTTAGAAGGCAGTTGCTCTATCCCCTGAGCTATGGACGCGAAACGAGCGCAGCCGCGGAGGTTCCACGGCTGAACCGCAACTGCAGCCCACGCTCCCGGAGCCGATCCGGACGGGCGTCCGCTTTGGCCGATGCCGGGCTGCAGGCAGCTTGACCGTATATCGGCCTTTGTCCACTTGTCAATGTGAGCTCCCGACCTGCCGACTTGCGCAGCGTCATTAGTATGTACCATCAGGCCGCCGGCTTGTGTCCACCGGTCCGAGCAAAAAGCAGCGTCGCTCCCTCTCGCCCCGAGAGAAAGCGACGCGTCCAATGGAGGCAACGGCTATGTCTGCTCTGGCGGCGCGGTTAGCCGGCCGTGGACTCCGCCGGCCGCCGCTTCAGCCTACCGGTTACCAGAGCTCATCACTCAAAGCGCGCAGCTCGTCGGCGAGCTCGCGCATGGCGTCGGCAGGTTCCATGTGTCCGAGGAGGCCGCGTTCGATGTACTCGTCAATAAGCTCCGTTGCCTCACTGGCTTCCTCGAAAGCAGGCAAGGGGACTCGCGCATTTGCTTCGAGCTGTTCGAGAAGTTGCCAGTCCTTGGTTTGCTCCTGGAAGGCCGATTCGCCGAATACGGACAGGCGGGTCGGACCGTTACCGTTCAACGCCATTGCAACTGCCGAGTCATGGCTCGATAGATGCCGGATGTAGTCCCACGATGCATCTTTGTCTGCGGCGTTGGCAGGTATCGCCAACGACCAGAACTCCGTGTTGGGCGCGGCTACGTCGAGGCCCGCATCGGGATCCAGCGGATACTGAGCTCTGCGCCAATACCCCCAGTCTCCCCTTGCCGGGGCGTTGAGATCGTGGAACCGTCCAAAGACATCGAAGGCCATTGCGGCTCTCCCCTCCACCATGGCCCGTTCCTTCTCAGCGTGAGCCCACGTCGGGATCTCGGGGGGCATGATTCCCTCTTCATAGAAGCGACGCCACATCTCGAGCGCCTTAATGGTCCCTTCCGAGTCTACGATGACCTCGAAGTCTTCGGTAATGAGACCGCCGCCGAACATGCGAGCTGTTGAGTTAAACCCTGTGTAGTAGAAGTTGGCATGGTTCACGAAACCGTACACCTGGGTCCCGTCGTCACGGGTAAACGTGAGCCGGCGTGCATACTCTTCGAACTCTTCCGGAGTCGTGGGAGGCCCGCTCACCCCTCGCTCCTCGAATATTCGTTCGTTCCAACCAAACGCGTGCGTTGCGGCTCGGATTGGAATCCCGTACACGTTCCCATCGAATGACAGCGCATCCAGCATGGCTTCCGAGAAGTTTTCTTCGAACGCATCAATTGGCTCATTCTCGATGTAGTCGTTCAATGGCTGGAGCATTGCAGCCACTCTTCGCGTGACGAAGGGGTTGAGAACATAAGCCAGATCGATCTCCGTGCTTGAAGCGGTGGCTTCCCGAAAGAGACGGTCATGGATCTCGTGTATTCCCATTGTAGTCCACAAGACCTCGGTAACCCGTGGGTGGTCATCGGCCCAAGGGGTGATGACGTCTCCTCCGGCTTCGCCCATAGCTACCCGGCGGTGTACCTCGTGCGAGATGATGTCGAACGAGCGGGGTGCTACTTCGACGTCTTCCGCTGCGCCGGCTGCGAAGGCCGGTAGTGCTCCTCCGGCGGTCACGAGGATAAGGACGACAGTGACAACAAAAGTCTTCATTGTGTTTACAACCCCCTTCTATTTGCGTGGCATTGACGCCAGGAAATTGTTACTATATGGTATCATGTAGTTGGGCGCTGTCAAGCTCAGGTGGGGCAGCACGGGAGTATTTCGCGGGAAGGAAACCGCGGGAATTGAGTCCGGCACCCGGCGTTTGTGGCGGCCGGCGGCGGAGGTGCCGAAAGTCGCGTTTGCGACGGCAGATAAGCTTGCCACAGTCGCCGGATCGGTCTGAATCCGGAGATTTCGCGTGGATAAGGAGCACTATCGTGGAGCTACCCGATACCTATAAGCCGCTGTCGCAGGTCATCTTCTACGACGATTTCGATTCGGGCTTAAACGGTTGGATCAATCTTGCGCCGAATTTGGCGCAGGATAAGATGGCGTACTATCCGGCGCAGTGGCGATTCGCCCACTGGGGACCTCCGATGCTGAGCAGTGCAACCTTCAGCTATGCCGGGACGCACGGATCGATGCACGGAACCTACTCCATGAAGATCGGAAGCCGTCCCGTCGCCGGAAGAGCGGACGAGCAGCCGGTTTCGGGCAGTATGGGGCACGCAATCAAGCGTCTGACCTTCGCAAAGCGTCAGCACCTGAAGTGCGAGATGTGGTACACCTACAGAGCCGAGCAGGACCGGCCGGGGATCGGTGAGAACGCCATCCGCGCATTTGGCTTCTTCTGGGACGTGCAGGACACGGAGAAGCGGGCGTTCTACGGCGCACGGTATCTGAACGCCGCCGGCGGGAAAATGCAACAGCGGTGGCAACTCTTTCGAGCCGCGCGGGGAGAGCCGGAGGATTGGGGGGATACCGGCCGGAGCGCGCCGGGGGAGGCAGCGGGCGAAGGGGATAAGGAGGAGCACGTCTTCCTTCAGC
>PWGF01000239.1 GCA_003554375.1 Spirochaetaceae bacterium | reverse complement strand
GGCGCTCTTACCTCCCCTTCGCAACGTCATACTCTCCGAATGTCTCCCCAACCTGCCGTTGGAGTTGGAGTATGCTCCGTTTGATCCGAAAGGGTACATCCGCGGGGCGGCCCTGCTAATCCTCCGGGACTTCTTTGCGGACGTTCCGGAGGACGTATCGGAGCACGTCCGGCAAGAAACTCAACGTACCGGATAGTGGGATCAACTCTTCACCGGCGCCGCCTTTGCCGCGCAGTTCCTTCCCCGCGGTCCCAGCCGGCGCTCCATCAATCCGGCAAGCAAACGCTGTCCTCAGCCGGCAGCACAGGGAGCACCGGCCCCGGCCGGTACTGCCCCGAACTGCTTCCCCGGCTGCGCCGGAGCTCGTGCTCCTGTCTCAACCACCCTTGCCGTTAAGAAACCGCCCCACGGAGAAATAGTCCGGTAGGCCGCTCCCGAGTAGCGGCAGTGCGAACTCCGTATAAGCTTCCGTAGTCCTGAACGATTCCGGGTCGTAGAATTCGCTCGGCAGCAACCGTTCCACATTCGCGACTCGCTCGAGCTCCACAAGCTGAGGAACACTGCGATACGGCCTTGAGGACTCGCGTCGTAGTGACACCATGTGCCCCGTCGCTCCGTCTAGGGCGGACCGAAGACCGTAGGCGCCAACCTTCCACGCTTCGTCTCGATCAACTTCCGATGTGAGCGCACGGCTGGCTCGACCGACTAGGCCAGGCTTCTCGCTTCGAGTTCTGATCCCTAGCTTCTGTTGTATAAGTTGTGCCAGGTGATGCGAAACATTCCCGGGCAACGGATGCCCAAAAGCATCAACGCCGGTCTTCCCTTGGTCGCTTACCAACGGCTGACCATCGCCTCCCTTGAGCCCTTCGCTCACTGCGACAACAAAGCCGCGCCGACGGTTCCAGCGATCGCGAATGGACTCCAAGAACGCTTCTTGGTCAAATGACATCTCCGGAACTAGAATCATCTCCGGCCCAACGTCACCCACGGAATGCGCCAAATCGCAGGCGGCGGTCAGCCATCCGGCGTTTCTTCCAAGCACTTCTACCACCGAAACGTGGATATCAAGCGCCTCAACATCAAGAGCCACCTCCAACGCGGACAGAGCGAAGAACCGGGCTGCGCTTCCGAAACCGGGGCAATGATCCGTTTCGGCGAGGTCATTGTCGATAGTCTTTGGAATACCGATAACCTGCACCTTGTCGCTCAACCGGGCAACCCGCATGCACGTGTCCATCGAGTCGTTGCCACCAGTGTACAGGAAAACGTCGATTCCATAGGAATCAAACACCTCGAGAAGCTGGTGCTCATCCCCTTCACGGATCTTGTGACGACAGCTACCAATTGCCGAGCCGGGTGTACGTGAGAGACATTCGAGCTCGTTCTCCGAAAGGCCCGACAAGTCCAGCAGATCTCCCTTTAGAACTCCCTCGATCCCTTTCCGCGCTCCGTATACCCGCTCGACACGCGAATCCCCGTACGCGGCGCTCAACACACCGGCAAGAGAAGCGTTGATGACCGGAGTAGGACCTCCTCCATGCGCCACCAGCACCCGTGCAGACATAGCTCCATCTCCTATAATGTATCGCTGCATGACAGAATAACTAACTGCGACTGACTCGGTCAAGGGGAGCGGAGAGGCAGAAAGGTTCCTGCGCGCCAAGACGGCGCTATAAACCACATATGGAGGACCGGATCCCAACCTCCTGCCGGAACAACAAGGCTGTTTCGGCCTGCGGGTCCGAGCATGACTCCCCCACTACCCCCAGTGACAGCGGATGAAGGAGAATATGAAGGCGTCCTCCTGCCTCCGTGAGTTCGTTGTCCCCGCTCGGAGTCTTTCGGTTTGGAAGACAGGTCGATACGGGCGAATTGACGTGTTTCCAGGCCTATGGTTTAATTATCACCCAAAGATATACTCTGATTGCGCTGAAGCTCGTTCCGAAGCTCGTTAAGGAGAACGCCCTGTTATGAAAAGCATCTATGAGATCGAACTTGACTCTACCTCAAAGCAACGCGGTGCCATTCCGTACGACGTCGTCAGTACGGACGTCGATCTATACTGGCACATCGCGCATCTGATGTACCAAGAGATTGAGACGAAGACGGCCGAGGGGAAGGAAACCGTATTCATCGTTCCGGTCGGCCCGGTCTTCCAGTATCGTCGATTTGTCACCCTATGCCGGTGGCGACCGTTGGATCTGTCCAAGGTGCACTTCTTCTTCATGGACGAGTACTTGGATGGGAGCGGTAAAGCGATCGATCGCGATCATCCCCTATCATTTCGTGGCTTCATCGATCGCGAGCTGGTAGATCCCATGAAAGGCCTATGCGGCTTCAGGCCCGATCAAGTGTACTTCCCGGACCCCAACAATCCGACCCGCTTTGACGACGCTATCACGGCGCTCGGCGGAGTCGATCTGTGCATAGCCGGGGTAGGGGTGAACGGACATATGGCGTTCAACGAGCCTCCGCCTGAGAGCGAGGCCACAAGCGACGACGAGTTCTTGCAGCTTCCTTCGCGGGTTGTCCGCCTCGCTCGCGAGACGCGAGCTATGAACGCGAACACGGCCATGGGAGGTGCGTACGAGTTGATCCCTGAGACGGCGATTACCGTCGGCTTCCGCCAGATCATGGAATCCAGGAAGCTACGGATCTACCTGAACCGGCCCTGGCAGGCCGCGGTAGCACGTAAGATCCTGTTCGGCGAACAGAGTTGTACGTTTCCGGCGTCCTTAGCCGCACGTCATCGGAATGCGGCTATGACTCTCACAGAGCTCGTTGCGCGTCGTCCCAGCCTGGGGCTCAAGTAAGACCCCGGCGTCCCATGCGGCGCCGGGCACCGCCAACCACGCCGGACGCACCCGCGGCACCCGGCTCAACAAACGAGCCCTTCTTTGACCGCGTACCGCACGAGATCCGATGTGGTCTCCAGGTTTATCTTGGTCAGAATCCGTGCGCGGTAGGTGGTCACTGTCTTGGGACTAAGAGCGAGCTCGGCGGCGATCTCCTTCAACGTCTTTCCCTTGCCGATCATACAGAGAATCTGATACTCGCGGTCGGAGAGAAGGTCGTGGGCGGGACGATCCGGACATCCGTTGCTGAGCGCGCCGGCCAGCTGTTCGGCGACCGCGGCGGTCACGTAGCGGCGGCCTCGTGCGACCGTCCGGACCGCGGTGACAATCTCCGCGGTCGCGCTCTCTTTCGTCAGGTACCCGGAGGCTCCGGCCCTGATCGTGCGAACCGCGTACTGCTTGACCGAGTGCATGCTGAGAACAAGCACCGGAAGGTCCGGCCTCCGCCGCTTCAACTCCGAGATGATCTCCATCACTCCGGGTCCCGGCATGGAGATATCGAGAATCACCGCGTCGTACGTGCCGTGAATCGCCATGTCGAGCGCCTCATAGCCGTCCCCGGTCTCGGCGTCCACCGCAATGTCGGGTGCTTCGTCCAGTGTCTTGCGAATTCCTTCCCGTACGACCGCATGGTCGTCAGCGATGAGGACCCTAATCGTTTTCATGATTCCGCCGCCCCTCCGCAGCGTCGAGTGGTAGCCTCACATACACGGTGGTCCCCTCCGCGGGAGCTCCCTTGATGCGTGCCATGCCGTTTAGATGCCGCGCCCGTTCGCGGATACCGACCAGTCCTTGCGACGAGCGCCTGTTTGCCGCTTCTCGATCTATTCCCTGCCCATTGTCCTTGACGATCAACTCGATGTGCTCCTCAGTCGCCCGCAGCGTCACCCATACCGTCGTGGCCTCTGCATGGCGCACGACGTTTGTAAGCGCCTCCTGTAAGATGCGAAAAACCTCGATCGCATACGCCGGAGTTACCTCCAGGTCCGGAGGAGACATGTTCACGCGGACATCGATGCCGGTGCGCTGGGTGAACTCTTCCGCCTGCCACTCAATCGCCGCCGAAAGCCCGAGATCATCAAGAATGCTTGGCCTCAGCTCCATCGATATCCGCCGGACCGCGGCGATTGCTTCGTCCGTGTATCCGATAACCCGCATAAGACCATTCTGCGCTTCAGGCTCCAGGGAGAACCGCTCGCAAATGCGCGCCACATCCATTTTGAGCGCCGTTAGCGTGTGCTCGAGCTCATCGTGAAGCTCTCGAGCAATCCGCTCTCGCTCGCGTTCCCGCTCCACCTCCAACCGGCGGTTGAGCTGTCTCAGAACCTCCAGAGCGGCGTTCCCGTCGCGACCGGAGTCGGTCTTCTCCGCGCGGGGAAAGAAAGCAAGGCCTAGGATATATCCCTTATCCACTGGAAGGGCTGAGCCTCTCACATCCACCGTGAGCCGAACGTTTTCGGCGGCAACCATCCGTCCCGAAAGAACGTGCTCGACCCAGCCGGTTTCGCCGGTGGAAACCGCGTCGATGATCGTCTCTTCTACCGCCTCCAGCCGCCCTTCTTCCCCCCGAGGCAAGAGCCGGCCGAACCCGTCCCACAGGGGCTCTCCCTCGATCGAGTCAGGCGCGATGCCGGTCAAGCGGGCAAGCGAGCTATTCCACGCGGCAATTCGACCGCCGGT
>PWGF01000167.1 GCA_003554375.1 Spirochaetaceae bacterium | reverse complement strand
CGAGATACGAGATCTCATAGCCGAACGCCTTTCCACCTATCTCAACAAGCTCGACCCAGGCCCTTTGCAACAACTTGAAGCCGGTGTGATGCCGCTATACGCTCTCAAGCCTCTAGTGCTCTTTCCCTTCCAAAGACTGCTCGACCCCTTTGCTGTCCCGGGCACGGGGAACACGCCGGACCAACCGTCTGAGGGAGCATCGGCAAACGCGTGGGATGTACTTCCGCTGCTGGAGAAACTGTATTTGGCTGTGTACTCGATACGGAAACTGCCCCGGCCGGTTCAGCTCCACGGCGATTTGATCGATTCAGCACGGAAGCAGGCGGAAACCCCCGAGGTTTCCGCGCTTACCAATGTAGCAGCAGGCGATATCCCTTCGCCCCAGGAAGTCAATGAGCTGATCGGGTCTCTGATAGAGCGCGTGGATTCCTTTGCGGCTCGTGTGCCGCTGGCGGAATTGATCCGAGTGTGCAGGGCGGATCCACTCTACCGCTTTCAAGCGTATATTCCCAAGCTGCATCTAGTGCAGTTCTACGGAGACCAGCTTCGACTACGGGTTTTTTCCGCAATCGACTCCGAGTTTCCCGCCGTCCGTCGCTCGCTCATCGACCAGCTTGTTGCGGAGCTCTTTCCGGAAGGAATCGAGACGTTTCGACACTACGGCCGAAGTGAGGGGCCTGAAATCCGTCTTGGATTGCCCGCTTTTCGCTACCGGTACTCCCTGGAGATCCTTCTGACCTATGTCCGGAACAAATACATCGGTGAAGTGCAGGAGCTCATCCGTATCATGGGGCGTATCTTACCTGCACGGGAGCGAGACGCTCAGGAACGCTTGATGCACAATGCCGGTGCCATTGAAGACATAGCAGATCGCATTCAGTATTTCGACCGGAGCTTCGGGTCGGAAGGTCGCGACGGAGAAGTCCTAGCCGGGTATCGTCTGACGATCGAACGAGACACGGGGCAGCAACGGGCATATCAGAAGTTCGTCGCACAGAAGAACTTGGAGGCGTTGGACCTTCTCGAGCGGGGGCTCGAGTGCCTTCGCGCTATCGAGGAGGCCTTGACCGACATCCGCGGGATGAACTCGCCGAATCTCGATCATCAGTTCCGGACTTTCGACACCCGCAAACCCCGCCGCCAGTCTTTGGAGGAGGTGCTCAAGCGCGATACCGAAGAATTGAGATCGATGCGCGTACTCATTCGTGAATCAATTGCCATGGATGAAGGCGTCTGACTCAGAACAGCCGGCGGCGCCGACTCTATGCCGGCTACCCTCCTGCTTCGTCAGGTGGTACGTCATCTGTGGGTATGCCGGCTTCTTCGATGAACCGCTGAAGCCGCAAAGGATCCGCTTCTACGCCGAAGTATTCGATGAGCGACGGATAATCCTCGAGGATCGCTCCGTATTCCCGCAGCAGTGACTGGATTTCCTCTTCTCGTTCTATTCGTCGCACTCTGCCCACAGCGTCCCGCCGGAGCGCATCGGTTTCGGCGGCCAATAGATCCTCGTACAGCTCACGAGCCCGGCGATAGAGCCTGATATCCGGAAGACGAACCCGCAGTGGCGTCACCCGGGAGATCTCTACGTCCGGCATTTCGGCTGATAGCTCGTCCAGTAGCAGGTCACGCACAGCCGCCGCGCCAAAGCGCTGCTCGATATCCCCCCGATCCATTCGCTCAGTGAGAACGTCGGCAGCCATCACAACCAGCTCCTCCGCGCGAGCCTGCGTCCACTCCTCCAACTCGTCGGGTCGAAGCCCCTCGTCCGCCGCGAGCCGGGGCAAAGCCTCCGGTTTGACCCGAAGCCTCATCCGGGCTTCCACCAAGTAGTTGAAATCCGGATCATCCTCCAGTACCGTCCGGTAGATCTCGCCCGACGGAAACTGACCATCCACCGAGACAACTTCCTCATGGTATTGCGGGTGGAAAACAAGCAAGGTAGCGTTGGTAGGCAACAACCGCTCCCAACGCCAGGAGAATGTACCCGCCTTCGTGACCTCCGTATCCCACCCACCGGTCTTCGTGAAGAGCACACCGTAGCTCCCCGCAGGCAGATAGACCTGAACCCAACCAACGATGAACCCCGCCGCTCCGAGTACGAGGAGGATAACCAACGCAACCAAGAGCTTCTTCATGTCTGCTCCTTAACGGCATTGACGAGGACGGCCGTGATTCTTACCTAATTGTAAATCGCGGTACGCAACAGATGCAACTGACCGCTGTGCATATCGTCTGCAACCGCGCTGAGAAACAGACACTGAGACAGTCCGGAACTTCTCCACCGTGCCGATTTGGACGCGCGGCAGCCAGCCCGTTTGCAGGTGCCCTTTCGGACGTGCCTTTTTGGACACCCGGCAGAGGGCCCCTTTGGTTGCCTGAGGTATCCGCTGTGGGATATCCCGTTGCCTCTCTTTCTGATATATTTCGGTATCGGCTATGAGTTCACGCGCACAGAGTTCTCAGCACGAAGCCACCTCTGTACAACACGCGGACAGCCGACAGTGGAGGGCCGGGTATCGGAGACGAATCGGCATAGCTGTCGTTCTAGTGATTCGCCTGACTGAGAGCGCGGCGCTGCTCTTTTTCGGCATGGGCGTGATGGCCGCGAGCTTCTACATGATGGCCGGCGTCCAGGAGGCTCTCCCTGAGACGCAGATGATCCTCATCTATACAGTGCGCGCTTCCGGTCTCGGTCTCGTTATCGCTTCAGCCTACTACGTGGCGCTCCTGTTGGTCTTGAGCATCGGCACCCGGAGCTTGAGGCTACGAAAGCTCGTCGGCGGGAGTGTCGGCTTCGTTGCCGGAGCGCTGATGCTGTTCGTTGGCTCCCTCCTTGCGGCGGCATTACAATCAGGAGGCGGATGGTGAGCGCCCCATGATGACACCCACACGGTCTCCCGCCGAGCTTGCTCGCATGCGCGCTCCGGGCAGGGCTATCGGCACGCTCTTCCGCGCACTGCGCGAGCACATCCGTGAAAACGTTCCACTGTGTGCGCTCGAACGATTTGTGAAGCAACAGATGAAGAATTCCGGTCTCGCCTCCGCGCTTCACGGTCGCTGCGGCTTCCCGGCGCGAATAGCGTGCAGCGTAAACGAGACGGCAGCGCATGGAGTCCCCGATCGCCGCCGCCTGCGCCGTGGCGATCTTCTTACTGTAGACATATCCGTCGAAAGGGAAGGGTGGTACGCCGATGCAGCGTGGACCTATGCGGTAGGAGCAATCGAGCCGGACCGGAAACGCCTTCTTCAGGGCGCATGGCGTGCCGCTCGCGCCGCGGTAGAGGCGGCGCGTCCCGGGCATCGCTTCGGTGAGATCGCAGTCGCGGTTGACCGGGAAGCACGTCGATTTGGCCTCAGCGTTCTCGAGAGTTGCGCCGGTCACGGAATCGGCCGCTCGCTCCACGAGCCTCCACGCATCCTCCATACGGGAAGCTACCAGGGAGAGCGTATCCCCCCGTGGTGCGCGTTCACTGTGGAACCGGTTCTCTCCCTGGGTGGCCCCGACGTACAGCTAGGCCCCGACGGCCATTCGCTCGTTACCGTAGACAGAGCCCCGACTGCGCAATTCGAGCACACGGTATTAGTCCGGCCGAACGGGCCTGAAGTACTCACCACACGCGACCCTGTCAACGTTGACTTTCCGCCCTTCTTCTAATACGGTAACGAGACAAGTTTAACAGAAGTCGTTTGCCACCTTAGCTCAGCCGGCCAGAGCACGTGACTTGTAATCTCGGGGTCGGGGGTTCGAATCCCCCAGGTGGCTCTTTACAATGTAAGGAATTACGGAACGTACACCCGCCCTGCTCACCGGGAAACAACTCCTCTTCCTTGGCAGGCCGATTGAAGCCACACACCGCTACAGCGACAGCCGCTTGCTCATGTTGCGGCTGTGGAGCCTGATGCTGATCGTCCAGAATGCGCCGGAGAATATGACAAGCGCCGGCACGCACCACCAGGGACCGATCTCCACCGGCCGGCCGATACCTGCCCGCATAAGCTCCGTGGTGTAGGTGAGTGGCGAGATCCGTGCAAGAACCTGCCCCCATTCGGGCATCTGCGTTATCGGCACGAAGACGCCGCTCAAGAAGATAAGGGGCAGCCGAACGAGGTTCGACAGTGTCATGATCGAGGACGGCTCGTCGACGGGCGGCGAGGAGAAGAGGGTGCCCATCAGTGCAAAGCACACCGCCGAGAGTATCACGCCGCCGATGATAGCCGTCGGCTGCGCGAACGCTGCACCCAGTATCCCGAAGCCGATCACTAACGGGATCGTAGACAGGAAGAGTCCGTACAGGAACGCCGAGATCACATCACCGCCGATCAACAGGCTCAGCGGTATCGGCGCAACAAGTAGTCGCTCCAGCGTCCGCGTGCGCGTCTCGAACGGAAGGATCGCGGGCGTGGTGGCCGACGCGGTGAAGAACAGCGCCATGCCGATCAGGCCGGGGACGAGATCTTCCGCAGGCATCTCACGGCCGATCGAAAACGCAAGAAACAGGAAGGCCGGAAACAGGATCCCGAATATCAACACCGGCCCCTTGAGGAAGT